>JAYTHJ010000242.1:0-11181 GCA_043732725.1 Sphingomonadaceae bacterium
ACGTCGAGGACCGCGACCGCGGCCTCGACGTGGCGTTCGGCGTCAATAATCTCTTCGACCGTCAGCCACCGGTGTCGTCGAACGCCGGTACACCAAGCGCAGCTTTTACCGACGTTAACACCGACATCGCGACTTACTCGCCACTCGGCCGCTTGTTGTATGTTGCTGCGACGATTCGCTATTGATGGTGTCGGAGCGCCAAGTGGTGATCGCTCTCGAGCTTGCCGAGCAGGTGGCGACTGCGGCGTTGCGTGGGCGACGACCGTCGCAAAGGGCCGGCTTAATCCTATGGCCGGTCGAACTGCGCATCATTGCGGCTGGTATTACTGCGGTGGCGTTGTATGGCGTCGGCGTGCTTGTCCAGAAGCTTAAGACGGTCCCCGCGCCGATCACGATGTTGTTGCTCGCGGTAAGTCGTGTGCCTGCGGCGCATCGTGATCGGCGCATGCCGTTTGCGCAGATCGCAACGCGGATCAGCGGCGCGCTTACAATAGTGCCCGCATCGGTCAACCTCGTGCCTCTCACGGACTGATCCAGTGCAGCGTCGTCAGTTCTCCCATATTGCGGCGGCAATGCTGCTCACCGGTTGCACGCATTATGCCCCAGCGCCACTCGCGGAAGGCAGCGCAGCGGCCCCGCCCGCCGCATCCGTCCTGCTCGTCGATAGTGCGCAGCTGCAGCGGCCGTTTCTGCGGCCCGAGGCGGTCGATCTGATGCGGCCGTTGACACCGAATGCGCTGGCGGTGCTGGCGGTGCTGGGAAGCCCCGACCTGAAGGCGGCGCGGGCGAAGGCGGGGATCAGCGACGCACAGAGTTTTGCCGCGCGGCTGCTGCCCGATCCGACGCTGACCTTAGGGTATGACTACCGCTATTCGGGTCCGGATCTGTTCAACGGTTTGCTGGCGCAGCTCGGCTTCGACCTGAACACGCTGCGGACGCGGCGGATCGTTGCGGCGGGGGCGCGCGCGGCGGGCGAGCAGGTGCGGCTCGATATCGCCTATGCCGAGTGGCAGGCGGCGGGGGCGGCTCGGCTGCAAGGCGCGCGCAGCCTCGCGCTGGCGGCGGCGCTGGGTCTCGACCGGGTCAGCGCACAGGTAGCAGCGGCGCGCTTCGACATCGCGCTGAGGGCCAGCGGTCGCGGCGATCTGGCAGGCGATGCGGTCGAGAGCCGGCGGCTGGCGGCGCTCGACAGTGCCGACCGGGTCCGCGCCGGCGAGCGCGATCTCGGGGCGGCGCGCTTCGAGCTCAACCGGCTGCTCGGGCTGCCTGCGGACGCGGTGCTGCAGCTTGCGCCCGTCGCCGCGGTGACGCCGCCGCCGCGCGCGGCGGCGCTGTATGCGCTGGCGCGCACCCGGCGCCTCGACCTGCAGGCGCTGCAGGCGGGTTACCGGGTGCAGGAGGCGGCGGTGCACCGCGCCGTGCTCGATCAGTTCCCGGCGCTGGTGCTGTCGCTGAACGCGACGCGCGACACCGCCGACAACCGCACGATCGGCCCGTCGCTGGCATTCACCGCGCCGCTATGGAACCGCAATCGCGGCGGCATCGCGGTGGCGACCGCGACCCGCGCCGAGCTGGGCGCGGAATATGCCGCGCGGCTGGCGCTGACCGAGGCGAACATCGCCGCTGCGGTCGCGATCGTCGACGCGGCGCTGCGGCAGCAGGGCGAACTGGCACCCGCGCTGCCGGCGCTGGCGCGCTTTGCGGCCGCGACGCGCCGCGCGGCGGCACGCGGCGATCTCCCCGTGGCGACTGCCGAGATCGCCGAGCAGTCGCTGCGCGATCGCCAGCGCACGTTGATCCAGCTCGACCAAGCCGCGAGCGAAGGGCTAATCGCGCTCGAACTGCTGACCGGGGCTCCAACGGAAAGCTGGTCATGAGACGCTTGCATCACGTTGCGCCGCCTCCGCAGATCTTGCCGCGTTTGCGTATGGCACTGCCGAGGTTACTCACGATGCCGCTGCTGCTCATGCTGGCGGCGTGTTCGGGCGGTGCGAAGGACGACGAGGCCGCTGCAGCGAAGCCCGCCGATCCGGTCGCCGAGGTGCATAGCGCCGCCGCGGTCGCCGGCGCGGCGGCGGCAACCGTGACGGTGTACGGCGTTGCCGAAGCGGGCGCGGGCGGCGAGCGGACCCTGATCGCCCCGGTCGAGGCGACCGTCGCACGCGTGCTGGTGCCGAGCGGCGGCGCGGTTGCGGCGGGCCAGGCGGTGGTGGTGCTCACCCCAGGCCCGGCAGCGCAGCTCGATCTCGGCAAGGCGCGCAGCGATGCCGGGGCGGCGACGGCGGCGCTCGCCCGTGCCCGGCGGCTGCGCGCCGACGGACTGATGAGCGACGCCGACGTCGAGACGGCCCGTGCCGCCGCGCAGGTGGCGACTACGATCGCGGCCAGCTTGGGTGCGCGCGGCGCGCTGTTGACGTTGCGCGCGCCGGTGGCGGGCACGGTGACGACGATCGGCAACGCCCCCGGCGATCTCGTGCCCGCAGGAACCGCGGTCGTGCACATCGCGGCGCGCGGTGGCTTGCGCGCACGCTTCGGTATCGAGCCGCAGCGGCTCGGGCGGCTGCACGTCGGCGAGACCGTTACGGTCCGCGACGGGGCCGGTGGTACGCCCGCAACGGCGCGAATCACCGCGATCGACACCTTGGTCGATCCGGCGACGCGGCTGGCGTCGGTGTTCACGACCTTGCCGCCCTTCAGTCGCGCCGGTGCCGGCGAGCCGTTGTCCGCCAGCCTCGCGCTCGGCGGCGATATCCCCGGCGTGACGGTCCCCGAGGCGGCGCTGGGCGACGATGCGGGCAAAGCCTTCGTCTATGTGATCGCCGGCGGCGTCGCGCACAAGCGCGACGTCAGCGCCGGGCCGGTGACGGATGGGCGCGCCGCGGTAACGCGCGGGCTGAACCCGGGCGAGCGGGTCGCGGTCGACGGGCTGACCGGGCTCGAGGACGGCATCAAGGTGCGCGAGCCGGCGGCGGTCGGGGCGCACGTGGCGCCTTCGCGAGGCGGCCGCTGATGGCCGACGTCGACAGCGGCGCGGTCGCGGCGAGCCCGCGCGGCCCAGCCGCCGGTGCCGCGGTCGCCGCCGTCGTCGATCGGCTGCAGCACCATCGCCGCTCGGTATGGCTGGCGGTGGTGTTGCTGACGCTCGCCGGACTGGGCAGCGCGTTCGGGCTGCCGGTGACGCTGTTCCCGCGCATCGATTACCCGCGCGTCGTCGTCGCGATCGACGCGGGCGAGCGCGATGCCGACCAGATGGCGGCGGAGATCACGCGCCCGGTCGAGATCGCCCTGCGCGCAACGCCGGGCGTCACCGGCCTGCGTTCGACCACCAGCCGCGGCGCGGCCGAGGTGGCGGTCAATTTCGCCTGGGGCAGCGACATGGTGACTTCGACCCTGGGTGTGCAGGCGGCGCTGGCGACCGTCGCGAGCAGCCTGCCACCCGGACTCGGCATCACTGTTCGCCGCTCCGATCCGACGATCTTCCCGGTGCTTGGCCTCGCCTTGACCTCGTCCAGTACCTCGGCAGCCGGACTGCGTCAGTTGGCCGAGCTGCAGCTGCGCCCGCTGCTGACCACCGTGCCCGGCGTCGCCGGGGTTGATATCCTCGGGTCGAGTCCGCTCGAAATCGCCGTCACGATCGATCCGGCACGGCTGCTGGCGCTCGGGCTGACGCTCGACGATGTCGCCACCGCGCTAAAGAACTCGAACAGCGTCGCCGGCGTCGGGCGGATCGAGGACCGTCACCGGCTGTATCTGACGCTCGTCGAGAACCGCGTCGCGACGCCCGCCGAGATCGCCGCCATCCCGGTCAAGACCGGCAAGACCGCCGGGGCGGGGCTGGTGACGCTGGGGCAGGTCGCGACGATCATGCGCGGCACCGCGCCGGTATACACGCGGGTCACCGCCGACGGCCGCGATGCGGTGCTGGTCAACATCCGCCAGACGCCGACCGCCGACGCGATCGGCCTGGTAAGCGCGGTGCAGGCGCGGTTGAAAGCGGCGGGGCTGCCGCGCGGCGTGCATATCGCACCGTTCTATGACCAGTCCGAGCTGGTCCGCAATGCCGCGAGCAGCGTGCGCGATGCGATTCTGATTGGCGCGGCGCTGGCGGGTGTCGTGCTGTTCATCTTCCTGCGTAGCCCGCGCCTGATGCTGATCACCGCGACGATGCTGCCCGCCACGCTTGCCGCCGCCTGCGTCGCCTTATATGCGCTGGGGTTGAGCTTCAACATGATGACGCTGGGCGGCATGGCGGCCGCCGTGGGCCTCGTGGTCGACGACGCGGTGGTTATGCTCGAACATCTGATGCGGCGGCTGCAGGAGCGCTCGAAGCTGCCGACGCTGGCGGCGGCGGCCGAAATGGCCAAGCCGCTGTTCGGCTCGACCTCGGCGACGGTGGTGGTGTTCCTGCCGCTGGTGTTCATCACCGGCGTCACCGGCGGCTTCTTCAAGTCACTGGCGATCACCATCACAGCCGCGCTGGTCGTCTCGCTGCTTTACGCGCGCTACGTCATCCCGCTGGTCGCGGCGAGCTGGCTGACCGCGAAGGATGCCGAGGCGGCCGACAAGTCGGAACGGCTGATGGGCGGCCTGACCCGCCGTTATACGCGCGGCCTGGGCAAAGCGTTCGCGCGCCCCGCGCTGTTCGCCGGGATTATCGCGGCGGTACTGATCCTACTGGGCGGGGTCGCCTACACCAAGGTCCAGTCGGGCTTCATGCCCAAGATGGACGAGGGCGGCTTCATCCTCGACTACAAGGCCAAGCCCGGCGCGGCGCTTTCCGACACCGATGCGCTGCTGCGGCATGCCGAGGCGATCATCCGCGCGACGCCCGAGGTGGTCAGCTATTCGCGCCGCACCGGCGTCCAGCTCGGTGGCGGACTAACCGAAGCCGACGAGGGCGACTTCTTCATCCGGCTGAGCAGCGGCAAGCGGCGCCCGATCGAAGAAGTTATGATCGACATCCGCACGAGGATCACCGCGCAGGTTCCCGGTCTGCAGATCGAGACCGCGCAGCTGATGGAGGATCTGATCGGCGATCTGACCGCGGTGCCGCAGCCGGTCGAGGTTAAGCTGTTCAGCGACAATCCCGACGCCCTGAATGCGTCGGCGCTCGCGGTGGCGGACGCGATCGGTAAAATCCAGGGCATCGTCGAGGTGCGCAATGGCTTGCGTGCCGCCGGCGACGCGATCGTCGTCCAGGTCAACCCGGCCGCGGCTGCGCTCGCCGGGCTCGATCCGCAAGCGGTGGCGACGCAACTGACGGCGATCGTCGGGGGCGCGGTCTCGACGCAGGTGCGGCAGGGCACGCAGCTGATCGGCGTCCGCGTCCGTGCCCCGAAGGACGCCCGCGCGCACGCCACCGACCTCGGCGCGCTGCCGCTGCGTGCCGCTGATGGGCGCAGCGTCCGCCTCGACCAGATCGCGCAGGTCGGCATCGCGGCGGGACAGAAGCAGATCACCCGCGAGGATCTTGCCTCGTTCGTCGGCGTTACCGCGCGACTTGAGAACCGCGACCTCGGCTCGGCCATGGTCGAAGTGCGCCGCACCGTCGCCGGGCTCAAGCTACCCGCGGGCGTCCGCGTCGAATATGGCGGGCTGTATGTCCAGCAGCAGCAGTCGTTCCGCGACCTGAGCATGGTATTCGGGGCCGCGCTGCTGCTTGCAGCACTGCTGCTGACGCTGCTGTTCGAGCGCTGGGATTACACGCTGGCGGTGATTGCGACGGTGCTCCTGTCGACGGGCGCGGTGCTCGCCGGGCTGTGGGCGACCGGCACCGAACTCGACATCTCGGCGCTGATGGGGCTGACGATGGTCGTCGGCATGATTACCGAACTCGCGATCTTCCTGCTCGCCGAACTCGATCCCACCGCGCCCACCGACATCGCGACCCTCATCCACGCCGGCGAAGCCCGGCTGCGCCCGATCCTGATGTCGGCGCTGATCGCTATCCTGACACTCAGTCCCTTGGCGCTCGGGCTCGGCCGCGGCTCGGGCCTGCAGCGCCCGCTCGCCACCGCGATCATCGCCGGACTGGCGGTCGGCGCGCCGCTGGTGCTGACGTTGCTCCCCGCACTGCTGCTCATCGGACGGCGCGAGCAGCCGGGGCAGCCGGGAAGTAAGGTTGGCGACAGGGCCGCGGCGTAGACACGGCCTCTTCGTGATCATAGACGATCAGCGGCCGGCATGCCGGTGCGCCCGCGGTGCAGCAGCCTATTGAGACAATGTCCGAGCTTCGAGCCGGCGATCAGCACGCGCGGATGCCTGAGCGACTAATCCGTGCTAAAGTACGGCGACCCACGAAGGGCTGTAGTGGTGCACCGCCGCCGATGTTTATCGCCGCCCAGCCGGCTTGAACTCGATTTGCATGAAGAAGCGCCCGACATCCGCTTGCCGCGATATCGGCATCAAGCAATAGTCGGAGTCCTATACTTTCAAAAAAGGCTTTGGCTCGATGCAGACGTCCTTGCCGCGCCCGCCGCCGCTGCTTGAGTCCGCGCGACGGGCGCTCGCGACCGACCCGGCGCGAGCCGTTGTTCTGGCGCGCGAGGTGCTGGCGGCCGCGCCGCTGGCGCACGAGGCCCGCCTGCTGCTTGCGGCCGCCCTCCGCCGCAACGGCGATGCGGCAGCCGCCGGGACTTTACTGAGGCCTTTGGCAGCGCAACTCGCGGCAAGCTGGGGCGTACAATATGAGCTCGGGATGGCGCTGGCGATCTGCGGCAACACCGCCGGCGCGGCGGCGGTGTTGGCGCGCAGCGTCACGCTGAACCCGCGGTCGACGCTGGCAGCGCACGCGCTCGGCGACCAGCTGGCGCTGCTCGGCCAGCACGAGGCGGCGGCGGCGGTCCAAGCGCGTGGACTGTCGGGTGAAGTTGCCGACCCGGAATTCGCGGCGGCAGCGCACGCCTTCCTCGCCGGCGATGCAACGGCCCGGTTGCTGTTGGCGCAGCGCTATGGGGTGACGCCGACCGATATTGCCGCGGTGCGCATGATCGCCGAGGTCGGGCTGCGCTCCGGGCGTTTCGAGGCGGTCGCGGCGTTGCTGGCCGCGGCCGTGGCGGCGGCACCGGGCTATCTGCCGGCGCGCTTTGCCCACGCCGCCGCCTTGCACCGGATGCAGGACGAGCCTGCCGCGCGCGCCGCGCTGTTGCCGGTTGTCGCCGCGCATCCGGACACGACTGCGGTGCGGCTGCTGCATGGGGCGATCAAGATGGCACTGGGTCAAGCCGACGCTGCCGTCGATGACTTCGAGGCTGCGCGGGCGGCGACACCCGGTGATGCTCACGCCTGGCACAGCCTTGGCCATGCGCTGCGCAGCCTAGGACGGCAACGCGAGGCGGTCGCTGCCTATCGGCGCGCTATCGTGCTGGTGCCGGCGTTCGGCGAGGCCTATTGGAGCATTGCTAATCTGAAGACGCGCCGCTTCGAACCGTCTGAAAGCGAGGCGATGACAAGGCTACTCGATGACCGCGGCGTGGGCGGTGCTGACCGCGGCTTCCTGTATTTCGCCCGTGCCAAAGCGTTCGAGGACGAGGGCCACTACACAGCGGCGTTCGATCACTATCGGCAGGGCAATACGGCGCGCCGTATCGGTGTCGCCTACGACAGCGACGCGCATCAAGCCTTCATCGAGCGCACCATCGCGACGTTCACGCCCGCGCTGCTGGCCCGCCACGCGAACAGTGGGCAGTTGGCAGACGATCCGATCTTCGTGCTCGGGATGCCGCGTTCCGGATCGACCTTGGTCGAACAGATCCTCAGCAGCCACAGCGTGATCGAAGGCTTGTCCGAGCTGCCCGAGTTGACGTCGGCCGCACGGCGTTTGGCGGAGGGCGGATTGTACCCCGAACGTTTGGCGTCGCTGACGCCCGGCGACTTCGCGGCGCTCGGGCAAAGCTATCTCGATGCGACCGCAGTGCGGCGGCAGCTGCCGCGACAGCGCTTCGTCGATAAATTTCCGGGGAATTTCCTGCACACCGGGCTGGTCCATCTGATGCTGCCCCGGGCGACCATCATCGACGTGCGGCGTGACGCGATCGGCTGCTGCTTGTCGCTGTACAAGCAGGCTTTTGCGGCAGGACAGGCGTATTCCTACGACCTTACCGATCTGGGTCACTACTGGGCTGGTTATCACCGGCTGATGGGCCACTTCGACGAGGTGCTGCCGGGACGGATTATCCGCATCAACTATGCGGCGCTGGTGACCGACCCCGAGCCTCAGATTCGCCGGTTACTGGCGGCCTGCGGTCTCGATTTCGAACCCGCGTGTCTGGACTTCCACCGGACCCCGCGCGTTATCCGGACCGCCAGCTCGGAGCAGGTTCGGCAGCCGCTGTCGCCGGCCGGGCTGGACCACTGGCGGCACTTCAAGCCGTGGCTCGGTCCGCTCATCGAAGCGCTCGGTCCGCATGCGGCGCACGCCTGATGCCTATATTGGATGCCGTCATCCGATAATATTGCTTTTCGCCTCGCCCGATTGGGATGACCGTCACATAAGCAGTATCGTGGTTACGGTCTGAAGCTCGCACCGGTCGATAAAATCGGGATGCGGAATGTCGGACTGGTAAGCGCAGAAATGGGGCATTGAGCATGATCGAAGCACAGTATGTCGTCGCATCGGCCGACCGCCGGCGCGCAAGAGGCGGCATATTGCTGGCATCCGCGGCAGCGATTGCGCTGCTGCTCCCGCAGGCTGCCGGGGCTGCGCCCGCGCCCGCGCCCGCCGATAGCAAGCCGCTCGAGGACATTGTCGTTACCGCTAACCGGTCCGGCGCTGAGTCGCTGCAAAAGGTCGCGATCCCGATCTCGGTAGTCAATGTCGAACAGGCGACGCGGTCGGGCCTCGGCAATCTGTCTGATCTGTCGAAGTTCGCGCCGTCGCTGACGGTCACCGAGGGCGCGCCAGGCTTTAACAAGTTCAATCTGCGCGGCCTCGCCACCGGCGGCTACCGCACCTCGGACACCTCGGACCGCAGCCTCGTTGCGGTCTACCTCGATGATACGCCGATCTCGCTGCAGGGCCAGACGCCCGACCTGAAAGTCTATGATCTCGAACGGGTCGAGATCCTGCGCGGGCCGCAAGGCACGCTGTTCGGCGCCGGCTCGATGGCCGGCACGGTGCGCTTCGTCACCGCCAAGCCACAGACGAACAAGATCTTCGGCTCGGTCGAGGCCGATGGACTGTTCACCGAACACGGCTCGGACGGCTACAACGTCCGTGGCATGATCAACATCCCGATCGTCGCCGACAAGCTCGCGGTACGCGCCAATTTCTACACCGGCAATGACGGCGGCTTTATCGACAACATCGGAGTCGTGAATAGGCAGAACGCCAACAGCAATCGCTCGACGCAGGCCCGCGTCGCGGCGCGCTGGACGCCCGACGAGCGGCTGACGGTCGATGCTGCGTTCACCTACGAGGACAGTCGGGCGCACGGGCTCAATTCGGGCCTCAGCGGGCTGCCACGTTACACGGTGTCGACCAACAGCCCGGAGGGTACCAGCGACCTGTTCCGGCTGTATCAAACTGGGCTGAGCTATGATCTCGGCTTCGCGACTTTCGTCGGCACCGCGGCCTATACCGACCGCAAGATCGGTTACAACGCCTCACCCGAACCGCAGATCGGGTATTTCTTCCAGGATTACGGCTCGGGCATCCCGGTCAGTTCGACCAGCTATCCGCTGTTCAAACAGCCCGCCGCTTATAGCCAGGCGGTGACCAACGCGATCCCCGCCGAACAATATACGATCAACAACAGGCTCAACGACTTCATGGTTGAAGGGCGGCTGGTATCGAAGCCAGGCGGGCCAATCAAATGGACCGGCGGCGTGTTCTACGAAAAGCAGAACCGCCACCTCGTCCAAGACATTCCGACGGCGGGCTTCGATACGCTGAGTTATGAGAACTACTTCTACGGCCCGTTCAAGACGCCGACCGGTAAATATGACTCGAAGCTCGTCGATGCGGCGTTCAGCTCGAACGATATCTTCTCCGGTTTGCAGGATCAACATGAGCACCAGTTGGCGATCTATGGCGATGGGACGTGGCATACCACCGATAAGCTCGATTTAACCGCCGGGCTGCGTTATTTCGATTTCTCCGAGAGCTATTACCTATTCGAAAGCGGCGTCTACGGTGTAATCAACCATGTGCCGCTGACCACCAATGCGACGCTGAAGTCGCACGGCGTTAACCCGCGTGCCAACGTCGCCTATCACTTCACCGACGATTTGACACTGTATGCCGAAGCCGCGCGGGGCTTCCGCTATGGCGGGGCGAACCAGCCGGTGCCGGTCGGCACCGCCGGCGTTGCTGGCCAATGTGCTGCCAATCTTGCCTCCTACGGCTATGCCGCCGCACCATTGACCTTCGGCCCCGACAAGGTCTGGACCTATACGGTCGGTGAAAAGGCCAAGCTCGCCGACGGCAAGGTGACCTTGAACGCCGATGCCTATTATATCGATTGGCAGGATGTGCAGACGCGGCTGCTGCTCAACTGCTCCTATTTCTTCACCGACAACAAGGGCAAGGTCGAAAGCAAAGGCGTCGAGCTTGAGGCAATGGTCAAGGTCAGCCCCGAGATCACGCTCAGCAGCTTCGCTTCGTACAACGACAGCCATGCCAATGGTAACATCCCGACTGTCGGCGCTTTCGACCGCGACCGGACGCCTTATTCGCCGAAATGGACCGCATCTGCGGCCGCATACTACGACCGTGACATCGGCTCGGGCTCGCTGCACCTGCAGGCGAGCTATCAATACCAGTCGTCGCAGAACACCACCTACAATAATTTCCGAACGACGATCGTCGGCGGCGTGCTGACCAAATCGGTATCGCCGGCGACGGGCCTACCGCTCGCCAGCCAAACCTTTGCAACGATCCCGTCGAGCAGCAACGTCAGCGCGTCCGCTACCTATGACTTCGGCCGCTTCGAGCTTGGCGTCTTCGGCAATAACCTCGTTAATGGTGTTAAGGTCACCGACATCGGACGCGCGACCTATTACGCGATTTATCAGGCCGGCGACCGGGTGACCTACGCCCGACCGCGGACGATCGGTGTGCGCGGCAAGGTCAGCTTCTGACATAATACCAACAATCGCGAAGGCTGACCCGCGCGGGCGATTCCCAAGAGACTGATGATGTGATTCAACATTGCCTTTTGAGGGCGGTCGTGATGGCCGTTG
>JAYTHJ010000243.1:0-3441 GCA_043732725.1 Sphingomonadaceae bacterium
GCCGAACGGATTGCAACGCAGCGCGGCGAAACGGTGTTGGTAATCGACCGGCGTCCGCACATCGGCGGTAACGCGTACGATCGCCACAACGACGACGGCCTGCTCGTCCATCAATATGGCCCGCACATCTTTCACACCAACTCCGCGCAGATTTTCGAGCATCTGTCGCAGTTCACCGAGTGGCGGCCGTACGAGCATCGCGTCCTCGGCGTCGTCGACGATCAGCTCGTACCGATTCCGATCAACCTCGATACGGTGAACAAGCTCTACAATCTCAAGCTGACCAGCGACGAACTGCCGGCGTGGTTCGCGTCGCGGGCCGAGCACGTCGAGACGATCCGCACCAGTGAAGACGTCGTCGTCTCCGTGGTCGGGCGCGAACTGTACGAGAAGTTCTTCCAAGGCTACACGCGCAAACAGTGGGGAATGGACCCGAGCGAACTCGATAAATCGGTGACCGCGCGCGTGCCGACGCGGACCAATCACGACGATCGATATTTCACCGACAACTATCAGTACATGCCCAAGCACGGGTACACCCGGATGTTCGAGAAGATGCTTGCGCATCCCAACATCAAGGTGATGACACAGACCGACTTCGCCGATATCCGCGATGAGGTGGCGTATAAGCGGCTGATCTTCAGCGGCCCGGTCGACGAGTATTTCGACTTCCGGTACGGCAAGCTACCGTACCGTTCGCTGCAGTTTCAACACGAGACGCATGACGTCGAGCGGCTGCTGCCGACCGGGACGGTCAATTATCCGCAGACCGAGGCGTACACGCGGGTCAGCGAATACAAGCACATGACGGGGCAGGTGCATCCGAAGACCGCGGTAACTTATGAGTTTCCGAGCGCGGTCGGCGATCCTTATTATCCGATCCCGCGGCCCGAGAATGCCGCGCTGTACAAGAAGTATGAGGCGCTGGCGCTGGCGACGCCCGATGTATGGTTCGTCGGGCGGCTGGCGACGTATCGTTATTACAATATGGACCAGGTCACCGGGCAGGCGCTGGCGACGTTCCGGCGCATCCAGGAAGCACTGCCGCTCGGCGATGCAGCGATGCAGGTCGCGGCGGAGTAACTCAGGGCGTCCTCGCGCCGGCGGGACGCTTCGCGCGATCACGGCAGGAGACCAAGCGATGTCCGCTGACTTCCAATCGTTCTGGATGGGCGGCTTCGAGTGCTCGACGCACCGTCGCCGCGACGGCAAGCGGCTAGATGTCATCGCGTCGAGCGGCCACGACCTGCGAACCGCGGCGGACTTCGCGTTACTCGCGCTGCACGGCATGCGCACTGTCCGCGATGGGGTGCGCTGGCACCTAATCGAGCGCTCGTCGGGCAATTTCGACTTCGCCAGCCTGCTGCCGATGGTGCGCGCCGCGCGAGACACCGGAACGCAGGTCATTTGGGACATCTTCCACTACGGCTATCCCGACGATGTCGACTTGTTCAGCCCAAGCTTCATCGATCGCTTTGCGCGCTTCGCCGGGGTGGTCGCGCAGCTGATCCACAGCGAAACCGACGCGATCCCATATTACGTGCCGATCAACGAGATCAGCTTCTTTACGTGGGTGGCGGGCGATGTCGGGGCGTTCAACCCGTTTCAGCATGGCCGCGGGGCTGAACTGAAGGGCCAGTTGGTGCGTGCCACTATCGCCGCGATCGAGGCGATCCGCGATGTCGATCCGCGCGCGCGCTTCGCCGTCGCCGAACCGCTTATCAACATCGTGCCGCGCTCGACGAGCGCTGCCGATATAGCTTCGGCGACGCGCTACACCGACGCGCAGTTCGAAGCGGTCGACTTTCTGGCGGGTAAGGCGCGTCTCGAACTCGGTGGCGGACCGCAGTATCTCGATATCGTCGGGCTCAATTATTACAACCGCAATCAATGGGTCGATATGGCCCCGCCGGTCATCGTCGGCGATCCGCTTTATACGCCGCTACGCGAATTGCTGGCGCGAGTGGCGGTGCGCGTCGAGCGGCCGCTGTTCATTGCCGAGACTGGCACCGAAGGTGACGCCCGCGCTCCGTGGCTTGACTATGTCGCGAGCGAGGTCTTCGCGGCGCGCGCGGCGGGTATCGATGTCGAGGGGCTGTGTCTCTACCCGATCCTCAGCCACCTTGGATGGGACGACGACCGCCACTGCCCGAACGGCCTGTTCGAAGCGTTCGGTCCCGCGTGGCCGCGGACGGTGGATCAGCCGCTGGCGGCGGCGTTGACCGGGCTGGAGAGGCGGCGAGGCTAGCCGCCGCGAGCGCGTGTCGAAGCGACGCTCGGCCGCTGCTGCTCCCAATCACGCGGGTCGCGGGTTGTGGAAGGCGGGACCGGTAGGCAGGGAAGATCGCCAGTGGCGGCGAGCATCAAGGCGGTGACGAGACTGCGCGAGGCAGCGGATATCGCGTACCTGCAGAACATTGTCGCGCGTACTGTGGGTGATCGAGGACATCACCGAGCGGCGGCAATCCGAACTCGAGCTGGTCACCGCGATCGAGGCGGTCATGCAGGACGCCAGCTGGTTCAGCCGCAACGTGCTCGAAAAGCTCGCGAACCTGCGCGCGCGCCAAGCCGATACGCAGCCGCGCAAGATCACCGACCTTACCAAGCGCGAGAAGCAGGTCCTCGAACTGGCCTGCCAGGGCCTCGACGATATCGCGATCAGCACGACGCTGGCGATGTCGCGCAACACTGTGCGCAACCACGTCGCGCGCATCTACGCCCAGATCGGTGTCAACAAGCGCGGCGCCGCGATCGTCTGGGCGCGCGAACGCGGGCTGGCACACGACGACAACGCGGGGGCGAAGGTCAAGGCGAAGGGTTGAACTCGCGTTTCTACGCTCGGTAAACGCTCCCTCAATCGATGACCGCCCCGTTTTGGAGATTCTTTCGACACACCCAGAACGGCGCGAGCGCTGCTGGAGAACAATACCGTTCCACCGTTATAAGATTGTGGACGGACCCCGAAAAGTGCCCACACCGGCAATTCAGGCAGTTCGATTACGAACCGCTCATCCTAAATATATCACCTAACAGGCGAATGGAGGCCAGCGTTGATTTATCTTAGGGTGTAGAAGCTGATAGCGAGCCTGAATCGCTCTAGCTTCCACGAGACCATTGTCCCAACGAGTTAACCAACAATCGCGAAGGCTGACCCGCGCGGGCGATTCCCAAGAGACTGATGATGTGATTCAACATTGCCTTTTGAGGGCGGTCGTGATGGCTGCTGTGGGGGATTTGCGGGGCGACTTTACGGCGACGGATTTACAGCGGTTTGCACCGTCGCGACGCGAGGCCGGCGAGATTCGCCGACTTTTGACGTTGGCGGTGATTTATGACGGTGGCGGCCGGAGCGACGCGACGCGGACCGGTGGGGTTGGCCTGCAAACGGTGCGGGACTGGGTGCTGCGGTTCAACCGCGACGGACCCGACGGCCTGATCGAT
>JAYTHJ010000244.1:0-3421 GCA_043732725.1 Sphingomonadaceae bacterium
TGTCGTTTTTTGCGTCCGCTGCCGCATTAGTGGCGGTGCTTGCAGGTTGTGCGACACGGCCGGGTACGCCGAGTGCGCTGGTCGCTGAAGGCCAGAAAGTCGTAGCGCCAAGTGTCGTTATGACTCCCGCAGGCATGGAAATGCCACTTGCGAACGCGCTGAGCGTTGGCGCACGGGTCGTGCCGATGCACGATCTGCGTGGTGTTTCGTCTTCCGCGCTCGTGGCGTTCCGCCGCAGCTGCCCGGCGCTGGCCAGTCGCGACGATAATAGCGGCCTGACGCGTTCGGGCGATTGGTCCGCGCCCTGCGCTGCGGCCAAGCGCGCGACCGACTCGGCCGCTTTCTTCACGACAAACTTCATCGCGATTCAGGTCGGCGACGGTCGCGGGCTCGATACCGGCTATTACGAACCCGAACTCGCAGCCTCGCTGGACCCCGCGCCGGGCTATGCGGTACCGCTGTACCGCCGTCCGAGCGATCTCGTCGAGATCGACCTGCGCCGCTTCGATCCGGCACTCGCGGGCAAGCGCATCTGGGGCAAGCTCGCGGGCAAGGCGCTCGTGCCCTACCCCGACCGCGCCGCGATCGACGGGGGACTGCTTACCGGGCAAGGCCTCGAGCTGGCCTATGCCGCTGACGCCGACGCGGCATTTTTCCTCGAAATCCAGGGATCGGGCCGGTTGCGGATGGCCGACGGCAGCGTCGTCCGCATCGGCTATGACGGCCAGAACGGCCAAGCATATGTCGGCATCGGCAAGTTGCTGCGCGACCGCGGCGCGCTCGCCCCAGACGCGGCGACGATGGCCGGCATCATCGGCTGGCTGCACGCGCATCCGGCCGAGGCCCCAGCATTGCGGCGCGAAAATCGCAGCAAGATCTTCTTCCGCGAACTGACCGGGCTCGCCGCAACCGACGGACCGCCGGGAGCACTAGGCGTGCCCTTGACGCCGCAGGTCAGCGTTGCTGCCGACCCGCGCTTCGTCCCGCTGGGCGCACCATTGTGGCTTAGCACTATCGTCGCGGGCGTCGGGCCGGTGGCGCGGGTCATGGTCGCGCAAGATATCGGCGGCGCGATCAAGGGCGCCAACCGACTCGACCTGTTCTGGGGGAGCGGCGATGCGGCAGGTTCAATCGCGGGCGGAATCACCGCGACCGGCAACGTCACCTTGCTGCTGCCCAAGACCGCCGCCAGACGGCTGGAGCACGCCATTAAGCTTAGTTCGGAGCGCGCCGATGCGCCGTCTCGGCGCTGAAGAGGCGGCGCTTTGGGCGCGCGTCGTGGCATCGATCCGCCCGCTGCCGGGGCGAACGCGGCCACTCGCCATTGCGGTACCCCCCAAGCCGGTCGAGCGGGCTCCCGATCCGCCGCCACCGCCCAAGCGCGCCATCATCGCCAATCGCATCGCGGTCGATACCGCGACGCTCGACGGCGGCTGGGACCGCAAGGTCCGCACCGGGCGGCTCGATCCCGACTTCACACTCGATCTCCACGGCTATAGCCGCGACCGCGCGCATGGTCTGCTGACCGCGTGCATCGCCGACGCCGCGCGCAGCGGTATGCGCGTGCTGCTGGTCATCACCGGCAAGGGGGCGCGTCCTGGCGATGACGACGAGCGCAGCGGCGGCCGCCCTCGCGGCATCATCCGCGCCAGCCTGCGTGACTGGCTGCAAGACAGCAACCTGCGGCCCTACATCGCCGCTCTTCGCCCGGCGCACCCGCGCCATGGCGGCGGCGGCGCGTGGTACGTGATCCTGCGCCGCCGATGAGGTCGCGCCTTTGCGGCTGCGCCGCTGCGCGCGCGGGCGAATTGATCCGCAACGGCGGTTACGGCGTGCGGAATACCGCCGTTACGGCGCCGCCCATCGTGTGCAAGGTGTTGTCGTTGACGTTGTTGAAGCCGATCGGCATGCCGGGCGCGACCATCACAGCGTAGACATTGGGAACGGTGGTGCGGGCAGTGCCGGTCCCGAAGCACCCCTGGTTGTTCGCCCCGACCCATTGGACGGGCGTTTCGGCGACCATGCTGTGGATCAGGCCACCAAGGTTATCGAAGAAGCCGATGATGTCGCCTGCGGCGACCGCATTGACCCCGGCAGTCCGCACGGCGGTCCCGGCGGCAGGTCCGGCGGGCCACAGAATGGGTGACATCGCCACCCCGTTGAAGGGTCCGTTCATCGGGTCCGAGCCCAGCTGCGCCACCATGCGGCCGCGGCCGATCAGCCAGCGATAGACAAACGCGTGGCAGATTTCCGCGTGGGGTGCGATCGCATTTTCGGGCACCCACGTGCCAAGCAGTATCATGGTAACGACCTCCGCGCTTATCGCCTGCAGCATAGCAGACGTTACGGAGGCGATCCATCCGGACGGGCCGCTTTATCGGAGCCGCTGGAACGTGGGCCGGTCGCAACTGGTCGGGGTGCATTGACCACGATCGCGGCGGGCGCTGCGCTGATCGGGTGGTCACTAAGCCGCCTTCGCCATCGACGCGACCCGCCAGCGCAGCATCCGCCAGATCGTCGCGGCGGTCAGTTTGAACAGGGCGCCGTTCGGGCGCAACGCGACGGCACGCAGCATCATCCGCACCGCATTGTCGATATGCGGGCGCCGGTAAAGCTGCAGCGCGCGACGGCCGTATTCGCTCGAATAGCGCGACTTGTACGCCGCGCCGGGAGCCTTGGGCAGAATGTTCGCGGCGAACCACGCCCAGCCGAGTTCGTCGTCCTCGGCCTCGGCGAAGCGCGTCGCGGCGACATGCAGCCGCGTCGCCAGCGGCAGCGGCTGGCTCGACTGGTAGCGCGCGAAATGCCGCGCGAACAGCCGGTAGTGCATGAACTCGTCGGCGGCGATATGCCCAGCGATTACCTTCAGCACCGGCTCATCGGTGGCGTCCCGGATCGCCGAATAGAATGACGACGTGCCGGTCTCGACGACCTGCCGCGCCACCAATTCACCGGTGCGCGAGCCGCGAATCGACTGCGAGACGTCCTGCGTGATGCGGTAGCCGGCGCGGAATGCCGCGAGCGCGGCGGCGAAGTCGAAGCCCGGATCGGCGAGTTCGGCCCAGCGTCCGAGCGCGGCGCCATGCTGCTCCTCCTCTATTCCCCACGTCTGGATGGCGCTGAGGAAGACGCCATCGCCCGCGAAGACGTTGCTGAGATAACCGACGTAATCGGCAGCGTTCGCTTCGACCAGCGCGGCCGTTTTGACCACCGCGAGCAGATCGGCGTCGACCGCGCCAGGCACCACCGCGCGCCAGTCGATCTCGTTCAGCGTCCACCCGCTCATCCGGTCACTTCTCCTCGGCATACGGTAGCTACGCACCCCGCCAGGGTAAGGCGCAGTCGCCTAGACCGAATCCTACAGTAACCGGCGCAGATGTCTAATTGACCGCAGCGGCTTGCATCGCTTCATAGCGTGCGA
>JAYTHJ010000245.1:0-3419 GCA_043732725.1 Sphingomonadaceae bacterium
CTGCCCGCCATCGCGGCTCAGATGCGCATGCCGCCGTACCGCCGCCGCCGTGAAGCCGTCCCGCAAACCGACCGCCGCTGCCATCGCAACCTCCCTCGACGGAGAGAATGTTGAATCTCATCAGCGCCCGCGTGGGAATCCCCCGCGTGAGTCAGGCTTCACAAACGTTGGTACTAGGTAAAACCTGATACGCTAAACGGCGACCTTGTCGAGTCCCCCGTCCCTCCTTAACAGCCCTCTCCCGTAAGGACGGGAGAGGGAGCAGAACATCTACCCCGTCCAGAACCAGAACGGCTCGTTATCAAGGCCTGATATACGCCTGCGCGCGTCAGCGCCGCTCACTTCATCGTCGGAATGACGAAACTGCTATCGCTCACTGCGATCCCCGCCTCCATACTCGGCCAGCGCTGGGTGACGGTCTTGATCTTAGTGTAAAAGCGCACGCCTTCTGGGCCGTGGACGTTGGTGTCGCCGAACGCCGAGCGCTTCCAGCCGCCGAAGGTGTGATAGGCGACCGGGACCGGGATCGGCACGTTGATACCGACCATGCCGACCTCGACGCGGGTGGCGAACTCGCGCGCTGCGGAGCCGTTGCGGGTGAAGATCGCGACGCCGTTGCCGTATTGGTGCTGTGACGGCAGCGCGAGCGCTTCCTCGAAGGTCTCGGCGCGGACCATCTGCAGCACGGGGCCGAAGATCTCGTCCTTATACGACTGCATCGCCGGAGTGACGTGATCGAACAGGGTCGGTCCGATAAAGAAACCGTCCTCGTGCCCCTGCAAGCTATAGCCCCGTCCGTCGACGACGAGCTCGGCCCCCTCGTCGACTCCCATGCCGATGTAATGCTCGATACGCGCCTTGTGCGCCGCGCTGACGACCGGGCCATAGTGCGCGTCCTTGTCGGTCGAGACGCCGAGCCGCAGCTTAGCGATCTCGGGCAGCAGCGCCTCGCGCAAAGTCTCCGCCGTCGCCGCGCCGACCGGGACGACGACCGGCAACGCCATGCAGCGCTCGCCGGCGCTGCCGAACGCCGCGCCGACAAGGTCGGCGACGGTTTGCCCCATGTCGGCATCGGGCAGCACGACCGCGTGATTCTTCGCGCCGCCCATCGCCTGAACGCGCTTGTTATTGGCGGTGCCGCGTGAATAGACATAGTGCGCGATGTCGGACGAGCCGACGAAGCTGACCGCCTTGATCGTGGCTGAGTCGAGGATCGCGTCGACCGCGACCTTGTCGCCGTGGACGACATTGAGCACGCCCGGTGGCAGCCCGGCCTCAAGCATGAGCTCGCCCAATCTGGTGGGCAACGACGGATCGCGCTCGCTGGGCTTGAGGATGAAGGCGTTACCGCAAGCGACGGCGACGCCGAACATCCACATTGGGATCATCGCGGGGAAGTTGAACGGTGTGATCCCGGCGACAACGCCGAGCGGCTGGCGCATCGAATAGACATCGATACTGGGTCCCGCACCCTGCGTGTACTCGCCCTTGAGCAGATGCGGGATGCCGCACGAAAACTCGATGACCTCGAGTCCGCGCTGAATATCGCCGCGGCTGTCGGCGATGACCTTGCCATGCTCCGAAGACAGCATCTCGGCCAAGCTCTCCATCTCGGCCTCGACCAGGCGCTTGAAGTCGAACATCACCCGCGCCCGCCGCTGCGGATTGGTCGCGCCCCAGCCGATTTGCGCGGCAGCAGCGTTGGCGACCGCGGCGTCGACCTCGGCGGTGCTGGCCAGCGCAACGCGCGCCTGAACCTGCCCGGTGTTGGGGTCGAACACGTCGGCAAAGCGCCCGCTGGAACCGGGCACCGACGCGCCGCCGATCAGATGTTCGATATTACGCATCGACGATTCTCCCGGCCGGTCTACGCCGGCGATACTGCTATTTGAACGCCAAGCCCGAGGAGCGCAACCGCGCTCGATCGGTGCAGTACCAAGCTTATCGCGCCGGCGCCGCGGTCGCAACCAGCTCGCGCCAGTCACCGCCGATGGCTTGCGCTAGCGCCACCGTGGCGAGCTGACGGTCGCGGATCGCTGCGACCAGCGTCAGGCGTTCGTTGAGCGCCGCCGTTTGCAGCGTGATGACATCGGTGAACGCGACCAGCCCGGCCTTATACTGATTGAGCGCGATGGCCTCGGCCTGATCGGCGGCGGTCGAGGCGTTGCGGCGCAGCGCCGTCTCGCGGTCGAGCACGTCGACCGCCGCAAGCTGGTTCTCGACCTCGCCGAACGCCGTCAGCGCGGTCTGGCGGTAGTTCGCGACAGTTTGCGCGTAGACGGCGCGGGCCTGCGCGACCCGGGCGCGGGTCGCACCGAAGTCGAGCAAGGTCTGGGCCGCCGAGGCTCCGAACGACCAGAAGTTCGCCGCCGCGCCGAACAAGCTGCCGAGGCCGCCGCCCGACAGTGTGTCCGCGGCGCTGAGCGACAGCGACGGAAAATAGCCCGCCTTTTGCACGCCGATCTGGGCGTTGGCGGCGGCGACCCGGCGTTCGGCGGCGGCGATATCGGGGCGGCGTTCGGTCAGCGTCGACGGCAGCACCGCCGGGATCGCCGGGTTGACCGGCCGCCACGCAGCAGCGACAACGGCGAAGCTCGACGGGTTGCGCCCGACCAGCACCGCGATCGCGTTTTCGTAAACGGCGCGCTGGCGGGCAAGATCGACGGCATTGGCCTGCGCGTTGAAAAGCTGCGACTGCGCCTGGACGAGGTCGGCGCGCGCCGACACCCCGGCGGTGTAACGGTTCTGGGTGATCTGCAGCGCCCGCTGGTAACCGACGACCGTCGCATCATAGAGCTTCGCCTGCGCGTCGAGGCTGCGGAGGTCGACATAGTCGATGGCGAGATCAGCCTGCGCGACCAGCGTGACGTTGGCGAGATCGGCAGCGCTGGCGGCGGCGCTGGCATGCGCGCCCTCGAGGCCGCGGCGGACGCGTCCGAACAGATCGGGAGCCCAGCTGGCGGTCGCACCGAGCGTCCACCGGGTCGAACCGACGCCGGTGATAACGGTCGTGCCGGTGCCAGTGCCGCCCGTTCCAGTTCCGACGCCGCCCGTTCCAACGCTTCCCGTCCCTGTCGAGCCGGTCCCGGTCACCCCAGTACCGCCGATGATCGTCGACCCGCCACCGCTGTTGCGCGTTGCCCCGGCGCTGACCCCGACCGTCGGGAACAGCGCGGCGCGGTTCTCGCGGACGACCGCCTGCGCCTGCTCGACGGCAGCGAGCGCGGCGGCGATGTTCTGGTTGGCGGCGACGACCTGTGCTTCGAGGCCGTTCAGCACCGGGTCATCGAAGCGCGTCCACCACGGCGCGCGCGGCCGGTCGAGTTCGTGCACGGGGACATCCGTGATTCGGGGTTGCTCGACACGCTGCTGCCGAAAGTGGATGCGGTGGTGCACTTCGCCGCGGAATCACACGTCGA
>JAYTHJ010000246.1:0-11089 GCA_043732725.1 Sphingomonadaceae bacterium
CGCAGCACCAGCGTCGGCCATTCGCCGCGCGGATAGACCGCCACCAACCGACAGCCGCGCGCTGTATAGGCGGCGGCAACGCGGCGCGCCTGCGTCGTCAGTAGCCCGGCGAGCACCAGCGTGCCGCCCGGAGCGAGCGCTGCCGCCACCGGGCTGGCGAGCGCGATCAACGGGGCCGCGAGGATGTTTGCGGTGATCAGATCATACGGCCCGCGCCGGCGCAGCTGGAGGCTGGCCATGCCGGTGGCGGTGAGCGCCGCGATGGCTCCCGGCGGACCACCGAGCCGGACGCCGTTGTTCCGGATGTTGCGCCGCGCCACCCCGACCGCGACCGCGTCGATGTCGCTGGCGGTGACCCGCGCCGTCCGCCACGTCTTGAGGATCGCGAGCGCGAGGATGCCGCTGCCGGTGCCGAGATCGAGCGCGTTGTCGAACCGCCGCGGCCCCGTCGCCCGGTGCCGCTTGGCAAGGTCGGCCAACGCCTGAAGGCAGCCGTGCGTGGTAAAATGCTGGCCGGTGCCGAACGCCAGCCCGGCTTCGATCGCGATACCGATGTCACTCGGGCGGCGCGCCGCCGCGTGCGCCGCGGTGTGGACGACGAAGCGCCCGGCGCGCACCGGCACGAGCCCGGCCTGGCTCAGCGTCAGCCAGTCCGCCGCGCCTAGTGGCTCGACGACGGCGCTGCCCGCCGGCGCGCTCGGGGCCAGCCGGTACAGCCGCGCGATCAGCGCGGCGGCCGGCGGCTCGGCGAAATAGGCGTCGAGCGTCCACGCATCGGGCCGCGCCGGGTCGGGCTCGTCGGTCAGCAGAGTCGGCGGCTGGTCGAGATCGGCGAACAGGTCATCGGCCCATGGTGCCGCCTCCGCTTCGGCGCGGTTGCAGTGCAACCGCACCTTCCAACTAATACTGCAAGCGTCAGCCCCGTTCCCGAACAGGTCGGCGTCAGCGGACAAAGCTGGCGCCGTTGATATCGAGACACGCGCCGGTAAGCGACGCGGGCGCGTCGAGCGCCAGCCAGCGCACCGTCTCGGCGACTTCTTCGGGCGTCGCGACGCGGCCGAGTGGGATATCGGCGAGGATTTTCTCACCGCCGCGGCTGCTCAAATAGGCTTCCGCCATGCCGGTCATGACGAACCCCGGCGCGACGGCATAAGCGAGCACGCCGCGCGCCGCATAGCCGCGCGCGATCGTCTTGGTCATGCCGATCATGCCGGCCTTTGCCGCCGCATAGTGCCAGTGGTCGGGCGAGTCGCCGCGATACGCGGCGCGGCTGGCGACGTTGACGATGCGCCCGCCATGGCCACCATCGCGCCTGTCGCCGAAGTGCAGCACCGCCTGGCGGCACAGGTCAGCGGCAGCCTGCAGGTTGATCCGCCACGACCGCTCCCACACCGCACCCCAGCCGGGGGAGTCGAGCGGCGCATCTTCGAAGACGCCGGCGTTATTGATCAGCACGTCGATGCGCCCGTCGAGGCGGTCGAGCGCCGCCGCCCACAGCCGGTCGCCCGCGCCCGGCTCGGCAAGGTCGGCGGCGATGATGTCCGGCGCGGCGCGGGTGGCGTGGCCGATGACGCGCGCGCCGCGCGCGGTCAGCGCGGCGGCGCAGGCCGCGCCGATGCCGCGCGAGCTGCCGGTGATCAGGATGTGCGGTGGCATGGCGGTCCTTCGCGGTGGATATTGGTGGTTGAGGTAAGCGGCTTACTCAGCTCCTGCTCCCTCTCCTGCCAAAGCAGAAGTAAGCAAGTCCTTCGTTGACCCTGGCCTAGCGCTAAGCGCTTGCATGGTGAAGGCGAGCACACCAACGGTTACCCGTTACGCCGCCGCCGCCGCCGGTAGGGTCAGCGTCACCGCCAGCCCGCCCAAATCCTCCGACTCGCCCAGTTCGACCGCGCCACCGTAAATCTCCGCGACGTCGCGGACGATCGCCAGTCCCAGCCCGGTCCCCGGCTTGCCCGTATCGAGCCGCGCGCCGCGTTCGAACAGCTCGGCGCGGCGGGCGGCGGGCACCCCGGGGCCGTCGTCCTCGATCAGCACTGTAAGATTGTCGCCCGCCGCGGCGACGGTGACGAACACCCGCCCGTTGCCATAGTGAGCGGCGTTGTCGATGAGATTGCCGGTCATCTCCTCGAAGTCCTGTCGCTCGCCCCGAAAGGCGAGGTCGTGCGGGCCAGCGATGTCGATGGTCACGCCGCGGCCGGCATGGATGCGCGAGATCGTCCGCTGCAGCGCTTCGAGCGCCGGCCAGATTTCAGAGCGGGAAGTGCTGGCGGCGCGCCGCCCCACCGCGCGGGCCCGCGCCAGCTGGTGATCGACTTGGCGGCGCATGATCGCGGTCTGCTGCGCGACGACCTCGGGCAGGTCGGGGCCGGCCTCGCGCGCCGCCCCGATCAGCACGCTCATCGGCGTCTTCAACGCGTGTGCGAGGTTACCTGCATGCAGTCGCGCCGCCTCGGCTTGCGCGGCATTATGCTCGAGCAGCTCGTTCAGCTCGGCGACCAAGGGCGCGATCTCGGGCGGGAAGTCGGTTGGCACGCGGGTCGCGCCGCCCGAGCGAATCGCCGCAATCGCGCGGCTTACTTTCCGCAGCGGCCATAGGCCATAGGTCGACTGCAACGCGGCCAGTGCCAGGAGCCCGACACCAAGCGCGCCGAGCGACCACAACAGCGTTCGGCGCAGCGACGCGACCTGCAAATCGAGATCGTGCGTCGACTGCGCCACCTGAAAATGCAAAACTGTGTGCGTCCCCGGCAGCACTGCATCGCGCTCGACGACGCGCAACGGCTCGTCTTTCAATCGATCGGACCTATAGACGCACGGCGTCCGGCAGTCGGCGACCAGATCAGGAGTGAGGGCGCGATCCCAAAGCGAGTACGAGCGGAACGGTTCCTGCCCGACCGCCGAGACTTGCCAGTATAGCCCTGAATAGGGTTCGCTAAACCGCTGGTCGCTGAGCGGCCGGCTCGACCTTACCTCGCCGGTCGGCCCGACTTCAGCGGACGCGATCAACGCGGTGACCGCATAATTGAGCTGCTCATCGAAGTTGGCCGTTATCGATGTCGTCAGCACCCGGTCGAGGGCATAGCCGCCAATCAGCAGCAGCGGGATGATCCACGCCGCCGCCAGCCCGATCATACGCAGCGTTAGCGACCCGGGCGTCGTCACCCACGTCCGCAGGCGACCTGCGCGCGAGTGGCCCGTCTGCACCCCGCTCGCGAGCAACGGCTCAGCCGGCTTCGAGGCTATAACCGAGGCCACGCGTGGTGTTGATGATATCGGCCCCGAGCTTCTTCCGGATGCGCGTGATGAACACCTCGATGGTGTTCGAATCGCGATCGAAATCCTGATCGTAGATATGCTCGATCAGCTCAGTGCGCGACACCATCTTGCCCTTGTTGTGCATCAGGTACGACAGCAGCTTGAACTCCTGCGCGGTCAGCTTGACCGGCTCGCCCCTGAGCGTGACGCGCCCCGAGCGCGTATCGAGCCGGACCTCACCCGCCGCCAGCTCGGACGACGCATTGCCGGTCGAGCGGCGGATCAACGCCCGCAGCCGTGCGATCAGCTCCTCGGTCTTGAACGGCTTGGCGAGGTAATCGTCGGCCCCCGCATCGAGCCCGGCGACTTTATCCGACCAGCTATCGCGCGCGGTCAGCACCAGAACCGGAGTGGCGCGCCCCTCTTTGCGCCAGCGGTCGAGGACGGTCAGCCCGTCGACTTCGGGCAGCCCGAGATCGAGGATCACCGCGTCATAGCTTTCGCTTACTCCGAGGAAATGCCCGTCCTCGCCGTCGCTGGCGGTGTCGACCGCATAACCGGCACTCTCGAGCGCGGTGCGCAGCTGGCGCTGCAGGTTGGGCTCGTCCTCGACGACCAGTACGCGCATCAGAATGCTCCCTTACCGACGATACGCCCAGTGCGCGCATCGACATCGACGTTGGTGACCGCACCGTCGCGCATGAAGCGCAGCCGGTACATCGTCGTGCTCGCATCGAACTCGCTGCCGATGCATTTGCCGCCGACGCGTGCGCTGACCTGCGCGATGATGTCGCCCAGCTGCATGATCTGGCCGTCGCGCGCCAGCTGATATGCCTTATCTTGCTCACGCTGCGCCAGCACGGGTGTCGCTACAGCGATACCGGCCAGCAGCGCCAGTCCCGTCAGCCTTGCGAACTTTATTCGCATCCTCGCTAAACCTTTACGCATTTCCGACCCTCGACATACGAACGAGGCACTGAATAGGTCATGAATACGCCGCGGTAGCACCCTATATGGCAACAGTTCCACTTCATCTTGCATCGGTTCGTGTATGGCTGCCCCCGTCCTTGCGCTTGAAAATGCCGGTCTCGTCCAAGGCAGCGGCTGGCTGTTTCGCGGGCTCGATGTGTTCATCGGCGAGCGCGACCGGCTGGCGCTGGTCGGGCGCAACGGCGCGGGCAAGACCACACTGCTCAAGCTGCTCGCCGGTACCGTGACCGGCGACGAGGGCCGCCGAACGGTGCGCCCCGGTGCGCGCATCGTGCTGCTCGAACAGGACCCCGACGTCACCAAATATGCGACATTACGCGACTTCGCACTCGCCGGACCCGATGCGCCCTACGACTATGAGGTGGAGGCGCTGGCCGATCAGCTCGGCGTCAATCTCGATAGCAGCGCGGCGACCGCCAGCGGCGGCGAGAAGCGGCGTGCCGCGCTGGCGCGAGCGCTGGCCGAGGATCCCGACGTGCTGCTGCTCGACGAGCCGACCAACCATCTCGACCTCGCTGCGATCGAATGGCTCGAAGACTATTTGCAGCGTTTCCGCGGGGCGTTCATGGCGATCAGCCACGACCGCATGTTCCTGTCGCGGCTGACCAAATCGTCGCTATGGCTCGAGCGCGGGCTGCTCCGGCGTGCCGAGGTCGGCTTCGGCGGCTTCGAAGCATGGACCGAGGCGGTTTATGCCGAGGAGGCGAAGAACGCCGACAAGCTCGACACCAAGCTCAAGCAGGAGCTGCACTGGCTGGCGCGCGGCGTTACCGCGCGGCGCAAGCGCAATCAGGGCCGGCTGGCGAAGCTCGACGAGCTGCGCACGGTGCGCAAGGCGATGACCGGGCCGCAGGGCGTCGCTAAGCTCGCGACCACTGCCGACGACGCCAAGACCAAGGTCGTCATCGACGCCGAACATATCTCGAAGCGTTTCGGCGAGCGTGTCATCCTCGACGACTTTTCGCTCCGGGTGACCCGCGGCGAGCGCATCGGCGTCATCGGCGCGAACGGCGCGGGTAAATCGACCCTGCTCAAGCTGCTGACCGGCGAGATCGAGCCCGACGAGGGGCGGATCAAGCGCGCCGCGACAATCCAGAGCATCCTGATCGACCAGGGTCGCAAGAAGCTCGAGCCCGGCAAGACGGTGCGCGACATCCTCGCCGACGGTGGCGATTGGGTCGATGTCGGCGGCGTTCGCAAGCACGTCGCGGGCTATCTCAAGGACTTCCTGTTCGATCCCAACGTGCTTGAGGCCAAGATCGAGACGTTCTCGGGCGGCGAGCGCTCGCGGCTGCTGCTGGCGCGCGAGTTCGCTCGGCCGTCGAACCTGCTGATCCTCGACGAGCCGACCAACGACCTCGATCTCGAAACCCTCGACCTGCTGCAGGAAGTCATCGACGACTATACCGGCACTGTGCTGATCGTCAGCCACGACCGTGACTTCCTCGACCGCACCGTGACGATGACGGTGGCGTTGGACGGCACCGGCAAGACCGATGTCGTCGCCGGCGGCTATTCGGACTGGCAGGCCAAACGCCGCGAGGCGACCATTGCGAAGTCGCTGCCAGCCGTGCTGAGGATGCCTGCCCCGTCCAGCGGCAGTCGCGCGGCCGGCACCGCCCCGGTGCGTCGAGCGGGCAAGCTGACCTATATCGAGCAGCGTGAGCTCGACGGCTTACCCGCCGCGATCGAGGCGCTGCAGCAGGGTATCGCCGCCGCCGAAGCGACGCTCGCCGACCCTGCGTTGTACGCGCGCGAGCCGAAGCGCTTCGAGCGCGTTAACCGCGACGCAGACATCGCGCGGGCGAAGCTGGCGGCGGTGGAGGAACGCTGGCTGGAGCTGGAAGCCAAGACCGAAGCGATGGCGAGCTGATCGACGCCAGCGCGTGCGCGCGCTGGCGTCGAGGTAAGGTAAGTCCGCAAAGGCGCGGCCTAGCGCGCCTCTGTCCTGTGCCGACTTGCAGAGTACGCATTCAGTGAAGGCCGAAGGCTTCTTGCTGGGGGTATGTACGGGAGAGGACTAGAAAGACTGGAAATTCCCATTATGCTGCGGGTAGCAACCTACGGGAGTAACCATGCGATCGATCCTGACCACGACTGCGCTCGTCACGCTGGCGCTGTTCGCCGTTTCTGCCGCCGCCGCCAAGCCCGATATCGGCGATTTCGGTTTCGATACCGCCGGCATGGACCGCAGCGTGCCGCCGGGCGAGGACTTCTACATGTTCGCCAACGGCACGTGGAATAAAGATACCGTGATCCCGGCCGACAAGGCGCGCTTCGGCGCGTTCGACGTGCTCAGCGACCGTTCGCTGAGCCGCTCGCGTTCGATCATCGAGGCGGCGGCGAAGGCGGGTCCGGCGGGCGATGCCGACGCGCAGAAGGTCGGGTCCTATTACACCGCCTTTATGGATGAGGCCGGGATCGAGGCGCGCGGGCTCAGGCCGCTGCAGCCACTATTGACGCAGTTCGCGGCGATCACGACGCGCGCACAGCTCGCCGAGGCCCTGGGCGCGTTGCAGCAGCTCGGTGTTTCTACTCCGGTCCGCATCTCGGTCCAGCAGGATCCCAAGGCACCGCAGCGTTATATGGTCGACTTGCGACAGGGCGGTATCGGGCTGCCCGACCGCGATTACTTCCTCGTCGACACGCCCAAGTTCGCCGACACGCGTGACAAATACCGGGCCCATATCGCGATCATGTTCCGGCTCGCCGGCTTGAGTGAGCCCGAAGCGCGGGCGAAGGCGGTGTTCGATCTCGAACATGACATCGCGCAGGCGCAGTGGACCCGCATCGAGCAGCGCGATCCAGTGAAGTCGTACAATCTTCGCGACGTTGCGGGGCTGAGCAGCGGCGCGCCGGGATTCGATTGGCCGGCGTTTCTTGCCGCCGCCGGGCTCGGCAACGAGACGCGGTTCAATGCGACCGAGCCGTCGGCGTTCGCCGGCTTCGCCAAACTCGCCGCCGACCGCCCGTTGCCGGTCTGGCGCGACTACATGACGTTGCGCCTGCTCGAAGCGCGCGCCGGGGTGCTGCCCAAGGCGATCCGTGACGAGGCGTTCGCGTTCAACGGCACTGTGCTCAGCGGTCAGCCGGAGGAGCAGCCGCGTTGGAAGCGGGCGGTAAACGCCACCAATGGGGCGCTCGGCGAAGCGGTCGGGAAGCTGTACGTCGCGCAATATTTCACACCCGCGGCCAAGGCGCAGGCGGACACGCTGGTTGCCAACCTGCGCGCCGCGATGGCGGCGCGGATCGAGACTCTCGACTGGATGTCGCCCGCGACCAAGGCGCAGGCCGAAATCAAGCTCGCCAGCTTCGATCCGAAGATCGGCTATCCGTCGAAGTGGCGGGACTACACCGCACTCAAGGCGAGAGCAGACGATGCGTTCGGTAATGCCAACCGCTCGCAAGCCTTCGAGTACCAGCGTAATCTGCACAAGCTCGGCGGGCCGCTCGACCGCACCGAATGGGGGATGACCCCGCAAACGGTGAATGCCTATTACAATCCGCCCAAGAACGAGATCGTCTTCCCGGCAGCGATCCTGCAAGCGCCGTTCTTCGATCCCAACGCCGATCCGGCGGTTAATTACGGCGGCATCGGAGTCGTTATCGGCCACGAAATCAGCCACGGTTTCGACGATCAGGGCCGCCAGTATGACTCGACCGGCACGTTGCGCGACTGGTGGACGCCCGTGGACGCGGCGAAGTTCAAGGTCCGCGCCGACAGACTGATCGCGCAGTACGATGCTTACGAGGTGCTGCCCGGCACGCACATCAAGGGCGGGCTGACGCTCGGCGAGAACATCGCCGACCTTGCGGGACTGCGGATTTCGTATGACGCCTACCATTTGTCGCTGCACGGCAAGCCCGCGCCGGTGATCGACGGGCTGACCGGCGACCAGCGCTTCTTCCTCGGCTTCGCGCAGGTCTGGCGGGAGCGCCAGCGCGACGCCGCATTGCTGTCGCAAGTCACCTCGAACCCGCACTCGCCCGGCGAACAGCGCGCCTCAACCGTCCGCAACTTCGACCCATGGTATGCCGCGTTCAACCCCAAGCCGGGCGGCAAGCTTTACCTGACGCCTGAGCAGCGCGTCCGCATCTGGTAATTCTACCCTCTCTCACTTGGCGAGCGGGAGGGATCCATCGCTGTTCCGCGATGGGAGGGTGAGGATACTACCGCCAAGCAGGCCGCCGCTACCCGCAGACGTCCGCCCTCCCACGCTGCAAGTGCGCCGCGGGCCATTCCTTCTCCCCAAGTGGTAGAGGGACAGGTTTGCGGGTTGCCCCGCTGCGCCGCATCCGCCAATCACATGACGTGACCGCCACGACCCTCCCCCGCCGCGACTTCGCCGTGTTGTTCATCGTGTTGCTGACCGTCGCCGCCGGTAACACCGCGTTGCAGTCGGTACTACCGTCGATCGCGCGGGCGATCCATATTCCCGATCTCGGCGTCGCGGTGATCTTCTCGTTCTCGGCGCTGCTGTGGACGTTTTCGGCCCCGTATTGGGCGCGTGCTTCGGACCAGCACGGCCGCAAGCGGCTGATGCAGCTCGGCGTTGCAGGCTTCGGCGTGTCGATGCTCGGTTGCGCGTTGACGATCTTCGCTGGGCTGGAGCATTGGCTCGCCCCACTGGCGACGCTGGCGCTGTTCGCGGTGCTGCGCGCGATCTTCGGGCTGTTCGGCTCGGCGTCGAACCCGGCCGCGCAGGCGTATGTCGCGGCGCGCAGTGCGGAGCACGAGCGCACCGCCGCGCTTGCCATGATGACGTCGGCGTTCGGGCTCGGGACCATCCTCGGGCCGGGGATCGCGCCGTATCTGCAGTTGGCACCGTTCGGGCTATCGGGGCCGATGTTCGGCTTTGCCGCGATCGCCGCGATCGTCGCGGTGATCCTGTGGCGGCTGTTGCCGAACGACCACCCTGGCCTTGAAAACGGCCGTCCCGGTCATGAGCACCACGGGGCGCCGTCGACGATGCCGAGCATCCTAGGCGGCGCAACCGGGGCGAGCGCGGTCGCCGCCAATATCGGGCGCGTCGCGCGGCTGAGCTGGCGCGACCACCGCATCCTGCCGTTCATGCTTTACGGCTTTGCCAGCGGCAGCGTCCAGGCCGCCACCGGGCAGGCGCTCGGCTTCCTGATCATCGACCATGTCGGCGGTTCGCCGGCGGCCGCGGCGAAGGCGGTGGGCAGCGCGTTCATGGTCGGCGCGGGCGCGACGCTGCTGGCGCAATGGGGGCTGATCCGGATATTCCGGATGACGCCGGGCGCGCTGATGCGATGGGGCGCGGGGCTGGCGGCGCTCGGCACGGCGGGGACCGCGCTGGCGAGCGACTATCACGCCATCGTCACCGGCTTCGCGCTGACCAGCCTCGGCTACGGCTTCGCGCGGCCGGGGTTCACCGCGGGCGCATCGCTCGTCGTCGGCGACGACGAACAGGGCGCGGTGGCGGGCGCGGTGACCGCGATCAACGGGGCCTGCTTTGTGCTCGCGCCTGCAGCCGGCATTGGGCTGTACCAGCTGGGACATAGCTTCCCCTACTGGCTGGGGGCGGCAGCGCTGGCGGGGCTGCTGGTGTATGCGCTGCTCGACCCGACGCTGCGGCGCTCGCTCGCGAGCACCGAGCGCACCGACGAGCTGCATTTTCGCCACTAGCGCGACGCGCCGCAATCGGGTTGTATGTGGCAAAAGAAGCTACGTTGGGGAGTATCATGAGTACCGCCGCCTGGCCCGCCATGTCGATCGATGCCGCGCACGCGCTGCTGACCGCGCCGGGTGCACCGTTCGAAATGGCAACACTGACCATCCGTGGGATTTCGACGCGAACGTGGAAGAATTCCCCGCCGACGCTGCGCGACGTTTTCCTCGCCGGCCGCCAGCACGGCGAACGGGTGTTCCTCGTCCACGAGGACGAGCGCGTCACGTTCGAGGCGTTCGCCCGCGCCGTGCTGACGCTCAGCCACCGGCTTGCCGCCGACGGCGTCGGCAAGAGCGACCGGGTGGCGATCGTCATGCGCAACCTGCCCGAGTGGCCGGTGGCGTTCTTCGCCGCTTCGCTGCTCGGCGCGATCGTGACGCCGCTGAACGCGTGGTGGACGGGCGGCGAACTCGAATACGGGCTGGTCGACTCGGGCGCAAAGGTGCTGCTTGTCGACGGCGAGCGGCTGGCGCGGCTGGGTGAGCATCTGGCGGCGTGCCCGGCGCTCGAGCGCATTTACGTCACTCGGTCGACCGAGCCGCACGGCGACCCGCGCGTCACCGATCTCGAAGCGGTGATCGGCACCCCGAACAGCTGGGCGGCGCTGCCCGATGCGGCGCTGCCCGATGTCGCGCTGCACCCCGAGGACGACGCGACGATCTTCTACACCAGCGGCACCACCGGCAAGCCCAAGGGCGCGCTCGGCACGCACCGCAATATCGTCTCGAACATCATGGCGAGCGCGATCTCGGCGGCGCGCAGCTTCCTGCGGCGCGGCGAGATACCGCCCGTGCCCGACCCGGCAGGCCCGCAGAAATCGATCCTGCTGTCTGTGCCGTTCTTCCACGCCACCGGCTGCCACGCGGTGCTGTCGCCGGCGCTGTTCGCCGGGGCGAAGCTGGTGCTGATGCGCAAGTGGGATGCCGAAGCCGCGATGGCGCTGATCGAGCGCGAGCGCATCACCGGCTGCGGCGGCGTGCCGACGATCGCGTGGCAGATCATCGAGCATCCCGCGCGGTCGAAGTACGACCTGTCGAGCCTCGAGAGCATCGCCTATGGCGGCGCGCCGTCGGCTCCCGAGCTCGTCCGCCAGATCAAGGCGGTGTTCCCCGCGTCGCAGGCCGGTAACGGCTGGGGCATGACGGAGACCA
>JAYTHJ010000247.1:0-3402 GCA_043732725.1 Sphingomonadaceae bacterium
AACCACGCCAAGCTTCGCCAGCCCCGCCGTTGGTCCCGCTGCCGTGCCCGCAACGCGGTAGCCCCGCGCCAGCAGCAGCCGCGCGAGATAGGCTCCGGCGGGCGTGTCCAGTCCGAGGATTGCGGCAGTGCGCCCTGCCGTGGGCGTCGTACGCGCTCTCGGTGTGTCTGCCATGGTCGGTCGCTCCTCCCGTGCCTCCCGGAGCAGAGAGACTTGCGGTTCTAAACTTGCTCGCGTCCAGATCGAAACACCCAACCCGCTCATCCCGAGATCTTGTCGAGGGACCTGCGATCCAAGTTTTCACTGTGTCCCTCGAGAGCGCGGGACGAGCGGGTTGGGTCCTCTTCAAAGCTCCCGAATTCAGAAGCCTCGCACCTCGCCTGTCGACCCCGCTTGCCGACTCCGGCAGCTTCGCCTATACGCAGTCATCTTCACATCGGTAACGGCTTGAAGGTCGGTCGGGATGGTCCCGCCCGCCACCGTTTGCCTTGTCATATCTGGAGCTGAATGACCGACATCGCTGCCTTGACCGCCCTGATCACGCCGATCGTCACCGATCTTGGTTACGACCTGGTGCGGGTCCAGATGAACGGCAGTAAGTCGGCGCAGACGCTGCAGATCATGGCCGAGGACCGCGCCACCGGGCAATTGACGCTTGAGCAATGCGCGACGATTTCGCGGGCGCTGTCCGAGATGCTCGACGCCACCGATCCGATCGAGCAAGAATACCGCCTCGAAGTTTCGTCGCCGGGGATCGACCGGCCGCTGACACGCGCCGCCGATTATGCTAAGTGGTTAGGGCATGAGGTTCGGCTGAAGCTGATACCGGGCGAAGGCGGGCCGAAGCGGCTGCACGGCACGATCGGCCCGCTAGTGTTCGATGCGGTGACGATCGAGGTGCCGACAGCGGGTCGGACGGTGGTGCCGCTGGCGTCGATCGAGGGTGCCAAGCTGGTGCTGACGAATAAGCTGATCGCGGCGACGCGTCCGCTCAATGCCGAGGGGGCGGACGAGATTATCGAGCTGCCCGCTCCGGCGAACGACGACCAAGAGGAAGACGACTGATGGCTGTTGCCGCTGCTGTTGCCAGTTCTAACGCACTCAACGCCGCCAAGGCGGTGACCGCGAACCGCGCCGAGCTGATCGCCATCGCCGACGCGGTGGCGCGCGAGAAGTCGATCGACCGGATGATCGTCATCGAGGCGATGGAGGAGGCGATCCAGCGCGCCGCCCGCGCTCGCTACGGCTCGGAGAACGACATCCGCGCAAAGCTCGATCCCAAGACCGGCGACTTGCGGTTGTGGCGCGTTCTCGAAGTCGTCGAGGAGCCCGAGGACTTCTTCAAGCAGGTCTCCCTGCGCGACTCGGCCAAGCTTCAGAAGGATGCCGCGCTCGGCGACTTCATCATCGACCCGCTGCCGCCGATCGAATTCGGACGGATCGCGGCGCAGGCGGCGAAGCAGGTGATCGTCCAGAAGGTCCGCGACGCCGAGCGCGACCGCCAGTACGAAGAGTACAAGGACCGGGTCAACGAGATCATCACCGGCATCGTCAAGCGCGCCGAGTTCGGGCATGTCGTCGTCGACCTCGGCAAAGCCGAAGGTATCATCCGCCGCGATCAGCAAATCCCGCGCGAGGTGCTGCGCGTCGGCGACCGCGTGCGTACGCTGATCCTGTCGGTGCGCCGCGAAGTCCGCGGGCCACAGATCTTCCTCAGCCGCGCGGCGGGCGAGTTCATGAAGAAACTGTTCGCGCAGGAAGTCCCCGAAATCTACGACGGCATCATCGAAATCAAGGCGGTGGCGCGCGACCCCGGCAGCCGCGCCAAGATCGGCGTCATCAGCCGCGATTCGAGTATCGATCCGGTTGGGGCCTGCGTCGGCATGAAGGGCAGCCGCGTCCAGGCCGTCGTGCAGGAATTGCAGGGCGAGAAGATCGACATCATCCCATGGTCGCCCGACGTTGCGACCTTTGTCGTCAACGCGCTCCAGCCCGCCGAAGTCTCGAAGGTGGTGATGGACGAGGACGACAATCGCATCGACGTGGTTGTCCCCGACGATCAGCTCAGCTTGGCGATCGGCCGCCGTGGGCAGAACGTCCGGCTGGCGAGCGCGCTGACCGGCCGCCAGATCGACATCATGACCGAGGCCGACGAGAGCGAGCGCCGTCAGAAGGAGTTCGTCGAGAAGTCGGCGCTGTTCGAGACCGAACTCGACATCGACGAGACGCTGGCGCAGCTGCTCGTCGCCGAGGGCTTTAGCGATCTCGACGAAGTTGCCTATGTCGACATCAGCGAACTCGCGAACATCGAAGGTATCGACGAGGACATCGCCGCCGAGCTGCAGAACCGCGCCGTCGAGGCGCTTGAGCGCAAGGATGCGGCGGCGCGCGCCGAGCGGCAGGAATTGGGTGTCGAGGACACGTTGGCGGCGATTGAAGGCCTGACCGAGCCGATGCTGGTGACGCTCGGCAAGGCCGGGATCAAGACCCTCGACGACCTCGGCGATCTCGCCACCGACGAACTGGTAGCGAAGCACAGCGGCATCCTGAAGGCGTTCGGCATCTCGGACGACGACGGCAACCGCATTATCATGGCGGCGCGAGCGCATTGGTTCGAGGACGAGGTCACTCAGACCGGCGACAAAACCGAAGCTGGGGAGGTCGCGCTTGCGAATGTCCCAGAATGAGACGCTAAGCGGACCCGAACGGCGCTGCGTCATCAGCGGGGAACACGGCGCGCGCGGCGAGCTTATCCGGCTCGCGCTCGACGCCGACGGCGCGGTCATGCCCGATCTCGGCGCGCGGGCGCCCGGGCGCGGCGCGTGGCTTTCCTCGAACCGTGCGCTGATCGCCACCGCGGCGGGCAAGGGTCGGCTGCGCGGCGCGCTGATGCGAGCCTTCAAGACAAACAGCATCGCGGTACCCGATGATCTCGTCGAGCGCATCGCTGATGGCCTCATGCGCCGTGCGATGGACGGGCTGGGCTTGGCAAACAAGGCCGGGCATCTGATATGGGGAACGGAGCGGATCGGCGACGCGCTGCTCAACGGGCGGGCTCGACTACTGCTTCATGCAGCCGACGCGGCTCCCGACGGCATCCGTAAACTCGACGGCAGGGCGCTTGCAGCGAAACGCGCTGTGCCAGTCCGGGTGCTTCCGGTCGGGCGCGAGGAATTGTCGTTGGCCTTAGGCCGCGAGAATGTTGTACACGCCGCGGTCTGCGACTCTGCCGGCGCGGCGCGCGTCGTCGCCGCGCTCGATCGGTGGCTGGCCTTCAACGGCGCGAACGATGTGGTTTTGGAGGCGTCAGCCGTCTCTGGCGAGATAGGGTATCAAGGTTCGGCATGAGTGACGACAACAAACCCAAGCTTGGCATGCGGGCTCCGCTCGGGCTGAACAAGA
>JAYTHJ010000248.1:0-3400 GCA_043732725.1 Sphingomonadaceae bacterium
TTCGCGAGCCCACCAATGAAAATGAACTCGGTCGACATTCGGCCCGGCAATATCCTCGAATATCAGGGCGGGCTGTGGCGCGCAGTCAAGATCCAGCACACCCAGCCGGGCAAGGGTGGGGCGTATATGCAGGTCGAGCTCAAGAACCTGATGGACGGCCGCAAGACCAACGAGCGTTTTCGCTCGGCCGAGAGCGTCGAGAAGGTTCGGCTCGACACCCGCGACTTCCAGTTCCTGTTCGCCGAGGGACAGCAGCTGACATTCATGGACAAGGAGAATTACGACCAGATCAGCCTCGACCGCGACCTGCTTGGCGAGGCGGCGGACTTCCTCACCGACGGCATGGACGTCGTCATGGAGACGTACGAGGACAAGCCGATCTCGGTCCAACTGCCCGACCACATCGAGGCGGTGATCGCCGACACCGAGGCGGTGGTCAAAGGCCAGACCGCGTCGTCGAGCTACAAGCCGGCGCGGCTCGAGAACGGCGTGCGGGTGATGGTGCCGCCGTTCATCGGCGTGGGCACGAAGATCGTCGTCGATGTGTATGAGCGCGAGTATGTCAGGCGGGCCGAGTAACCGCCGTTCTTTCTGCTCCCTTCCCCTCGAGGGGAAGGGACGGGGTGGGGCTAACGCGCGATTGACCGCCGTTCCCCGCACCGTCGCCCTATCCCCAGCCCCTCCCCTGAAGGGAAGGGGAGCTAGGAAGTGAACCAATCATGCCCCTGCACTCCGCGCTGATCACTATCATGGAAAAGGCCGCCCGCAAATCTGCACCGCGGCTGCGTCGCGACTTCAACGAGGTCGAGGCACTTCAGGTGTCGCGCAAAGGCGTCTCGGACTTCGTCTCGAACGCCGACCGCGCTGCCGAGGCGACGATCCGCGAAATCCTGACGCATGCGCGCCCCGACTGGGGGCTGTTGATGGAGGAAGCGGGCGAAATCAAGGGGGCGAACGAGCAGGCGCGCTGGATCGTCGACCCCTTGGACGGCACCACCAATTTCCTGCACGGCATCCCGCATTTCGCCGTGTCAATCGCTGCCGAAGTGCATGGCGAGGTCGTCGCGGGGTTGGTCTACCAGCCGCTGACCGACGAGAGCTTCTGGGCGGAAAAGGGCAAGGGTGCATGGCTGCAGGACCGGCGGCTGCGGGTGTCAGTGCGCAAGGAATTGCCCGATTGCGTATTCGCCACCGGGATTCCCTTCAACGGCCACGGCGACGTCGCGCAGTTCGAGAAGCTGCTGTCGACGATCATGCCGCAAGTCGCTGGTATCCGGCGCTTCGGCGCGGCGGCGCTCGACCTCGCGTGGGTCGCGGCGGGCCGCTACGACGGCTATTTCGAGAGCCATCTAAATTTATGGGACGTCGCGGCGGGTATTCTGCTGGTGCGCGAGGCAGGCGGGTTCGTCACCGACTTCCGTGGCGGCGACAAGCCGATCGAACGCGCGGAGATTGTCGCCGGCAACGACCAGATCCACTCGAAGCTACATAGGCTGGTGGCGGGGGCGCTGCGTTAGGAAATCCAGTTTGCCGCACCGCACCAAGCTTGCACCATTGCCCCCTGAAGCTTAGATCAGCGTTGTTCTCAAAGGCTTTTGCGCCCATGCCCGCCGTCGCTTATCAATATCTGCCGATCCTGCTGTTCATCGCCGTAGGCATCGCCTTTTCGGTGATTTTCGTCGGTGCGCCGGTGCTTGTATCGAAGCTGACCGGCACGTCGAAGCCCGACGTTGCTAAGCTTTCGGAATATGAGAGCGGTTTCCCGGCGTTCACCGACAGCCGTCAGCAATTCGACGTGCGCTTTTACCTCGTCTCGATCCTGTTCATCATCTTTGATCTCGAGGTCGCGTTCCTATTTCCGTGGGCGGTGTCGCTGCACTGGACCGGGGTGTTTGGCTGGGTGTCGATGATGGTGTTCCTCGGCATTCTCGCCATCGGCTTCGTTTATGAATGGAAGAAGGGAGCACTCGATTGGGAGTAGTCCTCACCGAAGAGCAGCAGTCGCGCGCGCTCGGCGATAATCCGGCGTCGGCGTTGACGTTGCCGGCCAACCTGCGCGACGGCTTCCTGACCGACATCGACAAGGAAGTCAGCAACAAGGGCTATCTGACGACGACGACCGAGGAGCTGTTCAACTGGGCGCGCACCGGGTCGATGTGGTGGATGACCTTCGGCCTCGCGTGCTGCGCGGTCGAGATGATGCACACGTCGATGCCGCGTTACGATGCCGAGCGCTACGGCTTCGCGCCCCGCGCCAGCCCGCGCCAGTCCGACGTGATGATCGTCGCGGGGACACTGTGCAACAAGATGGCTCCGGCGCTGCGCCGCGTCTACGATCAGATGCCCGAGCCGCGCTACGTTATCTCGATGGGCAGTTGCGCCAACGGCGGCGGCTATTACCACTATAGCTACAGCGTTGTGCGCGGTTGCGACCGCATCGTGCCGGTCGACATTTACGTCCCGGGGTGCCCGCCTACCGCCGAGGCGCTGCTGTACGGCGTGCTCGCGTTGCAGCGCAAGATCCGCCGAGTTGGGAGCTTCGAACGATGAGCGACCCGGTGACTTCGGCGCTGTCGACGACTGCTGAGGCGACCACCGTGCGCCTGAACACGCCGCATTGGCCGCAGACCAAGCCCGACGGTGACATGGCCGAGCGGATGCGCGCGCTGTTCGGCGCGGCGGTGCTCGACATCGTCGACCACGTGGGCGAGTTGACCGTGCTGATCCAACGCGACGCGCTGCTCGACGTGATTACCGGCCTGCGCGATGCGCCCGAGCTGCAGTTCAACCAGCTCGTTGACCTGTGCAGCGCGGATTATCCCGAGCGGCCCGAGCGCTTCGACGTCAATTATCACATGCTGTCGCTTCAGCAGAACCGCCGTATCCGGGTCAAGCTGCACACCGATGGCGATAGCCCGGTCGCGTCGCTGACCGGTATCTTCCCCAACGCCGGCTGGCTCGAGCGCGAGGCGTGGGACACCTACGGGGTGCTGTTCGAGGGTAACCCTGACCTGCGCCGCATTCTGACCGACTATGGCTTCCAGGGCCACCCGTTCCGTAAGGATTTCCCGCTGACCGGTTATGTCGAGCTGCGCTATTCCGAGGAGCACAAGCGCGTCCAGTACGAGCCGGTCAAGCTGGCCCAGGATTTCCGTAACTTCGATTTCCTCAGTCCGTGGGAAGGCACCGATTACGTGCTGCCCGGCGACGAGAAGGCGGTGAAAAATGCTTGACGAACTGCAGCCGAAGCCGAGCGAGAGCCAGTTGGGGATAGCCCCAGTGTCGATGAAGCCTAACGCGATGTCGGCAGGGCCGGCCCCGATGTCGATGACGCTGGAAACCGATCCGACCGAGCCGGGCATCCAGAACTACATGATCAACTTCGGCCCTCAGCACCCCG
>JAYTHJ010000249.1:0-3400 GCA_043732725.1 Sphingomonadaceae bacterium
TTGGCAGCGGTTCGGTCGCCGCCGACTGGACGCTCGACGGACCCAACACCGCGCTGACCGGCGTCGGACACTGGCGGCCGGGCAGCGCCAACGTCGACGAGGTCGCGGGCCGCGCCGGCTGGGCGCTGGTTGGACTCGCGGCCCCGGCCTTGCCGCTGACCTGTGACACAGTACTGACGCTGCGCCACGCCAGCGGTGCCGCCGACCGCTTCGCAGGCGAGGTTGGCAGCACTGCGGGCCACTGTGGGCCGCGCGGCACAGTCCCGGTGGCTCCGGTGCAGCGCCTACTCGGGCTGGCGACCGACGACGGGCGGCTGTCGCGGCTCAGCCTGACGCCGTGGTCGGCGCGCAACGTGTCGCTCGTCGACGTGACGCTCAGTCGCGACCGCACGCTGATCGTCGCGATCACCGCAGCGGGCGCAGCGCAGCTCGGCGGCACCGTGCCGCCACGCGGCGCGACGATGGAGATGCAGCTGTAATTCACGTGCCCGCCAGGTTGTTGAGATTGATGATCGGCAGCAGGATCGACAGCACCATCATCAGCACGACGCCGCCCATCAGCAGCAGCACCGCGGGCTCGATCAGCGCCATCAGCGTCGCCGTCAGCGTTTCGAGATCACGGTCGAGGTCGCGCGAGGCCCTAAGCAGCACGGCGCCGAGCCGCCCGCTGGTCTCGCCGCTGGCGACGATCGCCACCAGCATCGGCGGGAACACGCCGGCGTCGGCAAGCGCGCGGTTCAGGCTGGTGCCCTCGCGGACCCGCGCCGCGACGCCGACCGCCTGCCGCCGCACCCACGCGTTCGGCGTTACCGCGGCGGCCGTGGCGAGCGCGTCGACGAGCGGCACGTCGCTGCTGACCAGCGTCGCGAGGCTGGCGGAGAAGCGCGCCGCGTTCAACTGACGGCTGAAGCTCGAGAACGGCGGCATCGTATTGACCCAGCGGTCGAACGCGAGGCGATTTGCTGGAGCAGCCAGCCAGCGCTGCGTGAGGACCACCAGCCCGACGATCAGCCCCGCGACCAACAGTCCGAAATGCTGCGCGAAGCCGCTCAGAGCGATCAGCGCGCGCGTCAGGAACGGCAGCGCCGCGCCGTGGCTGACGAACACCTTGACGATATCGGGGACGACATAGACCAGCAGCAGGATCATCATCGTCCCCGACACCACCGCGAGCAGCGCCGGATAGAGCAGCGCCAGCTGGAGCTTGTTCGCGGTCCGGTAGCGGTTCTCGACGAAGTCGGCGAGATGCCCGAGCACCTCACCCAATTTGCCCGACTGTTCGCCGGCGCGGACCGAGGCGCGGTAGAACTCGGGGAATGCTGCCGGGTGATCGCCGAGCGCGTCGGCGAAGCTGCGCCCGTCGAGGATCGCGCCGCGGACGTTCAATAGCAGCGGCCCGGCCGGCCCGGGTCCGGCCTGCTCGCCGACCAGCCGCAGCGCCTCCTCGATCCGCACATCGGTCCCCGCCAGCGTCGCCAGCTGACGCGTCGCGGTCGCCAGCACCCTGGGGGTCAGCCGCGCCTTGAACCGCGACACCAAGGTCGGGCGCGTGCCCGCCGCCACCGGCGCATTCGTCGCCGCGACCGACACCGGTAGCAGCTCGCGTTCGCGCAGCAGCCGTCGGGCGCTGCCGAGGCTGTTCGCCTCAAGCACGCCGCGCTGCGCGGTGCCGGCGCGATCGACAGCCTTATAGGCGAAGGCCGCCATCAGTCGGCCTCGCGCACCACGCGCGCGATCTCCTCAACCGAAGTGACCCCCGCGACAATCTTGGCGATGCCGTCGTCGAGCAGCCCGGGAGCTTTGGCGCGTGCCGCGGCGGTCAGCTGCGCCTCTGATGCGCCGTCGTGGATAAGTAGCTGCATCGCATCGTCGACCTCGATCAGCTCGTAAATCGCGGTGCGCCCGCGGTAGCCCTCGTCGTGGCATGCCGGGCAGCCGGCGGCGTGGTATAGCGGCGCGCCAGCGGCGAGCGCATCGCCGAGCAGCCCCGCCTCAATCGCGGTGGCATGTCCGGGCACACGGCAGACCTCGCACAGCTTGCGCACCAGCCGCTGTGCGATCAGCCCGACAACCATCGGAGCGAGCAGATAGCGCTCGACCCCCATGTCGATCAGCCGCGTGATGCTGCCGATCGCCGAGTTGGTGTGCAGCGTCGTCAGCACGAAATGGCCGGTCATGCTCGACCGTACCGCCATCTCGGCAGTCTCGTGATCGCGGATCTCGCCGACCATGATGACATCGGGATCCTGTCGCAGGATGGCGCGCAGTCCGCGCGCGAAGGTCAGCTCGATGCGCGGGTTGACCTGCATCTGGCCGACGCCTTCGAGCTCGTACTCGATCGGGTCCTCAACGGTCATGATATTGCGCTTGCGGTCGTTCAGTCGGTTGAGCGCGGCGTAGAGCGTCGTCGTCTTGCCCGAGCCGGTCGGCCCGGTGACCAGCACCATACCGTGCGGCCGAGCCAGCATGCTCCCGAAGGTGGCGACGTCGCGGGCGCTCATGCCGACGTTGGCCAGGTCGAGCTGCGTCGCGTCGCGGTCGAGCAGCCGCAGTACGACGCGCTCGCCGTGCTGCGCCGGAAGGGTGGAGACGCGCACGTCGATCTCGTGGCCGCCGACGCGCAAGCTGACGCGGCCGTCCTGCGGGATGCGCTTCTCGGCGATGTCGAGCCGCGCCATCACCTTGATTCGGCTAATCAGCAGCGGTGCCAGCGCACGCGCGGGCTCGATCATATCGCGCAGCACGCCGTCGATCCTGAAGCGGACGACGCAGCGCCGCTCCTGCGTCTCGACATGGATATCCGACGCGCCGTCCTTGACAGCCTCCAGCAGCAACGCGTTGATCAAGCGGATGACCGGCGAGTCGTCGCGGCTGTCGAGCAGGTCGTCGACCGCCGCCGCGCTGTTCGCCAACGCGTTGAGGTCGGTGTCGGCAGCGGCGGCGAACTCGGCCGCGTCGCTGGCGGAGTCGCGATATTGCGCGCGGAGCTGGGTCTCGAACGCCGCATCGGTCAGCGCGGCAAAACTTGCGGGGCCGCCGACGCGCTGGACTTCGAGCAACGCTTCGAGCGGCGTCGTCGCGCGGTGGTTGATATGGCCGTTCTGGCGCAGCACGCCGTGACGGCGCGCGAAGCCGTACGGCAGCAGGCCGCTGGCCGGAGTGGCGGGGAGATCGAGGTCGTCCATAAGTCAGCTTTTCAACGTCAGTTGTACAGTAACCACCCCGGGCGCAGGCCGCCGCTCGATCTTGATCGCCGTCACGGTCAGCCCGGCGTCGTGTTCGAGCCCAGCCAGCCAACTGGTCAGCTTGTCGAACGGCACCTCTTCGAGCGTCACTTCGGTGCGCGCACCCTGTGGCTCCAGCCGCCGGATCGCTAGCCCTGCCCGGCTGGCGCTGTCGT
>JAYTHJ010000250.1:0-3395 GCA_043732725.1 Sphingomonadaceae bacterium
GTCGCTTGGCAGAGTAATCACAAAGCGCGGAAACGTAACCTCAAAGGCTTACGAGCAGCCGACCGGTCGCTCTCACCCCGCCAGCGCCGCCAGCAGACGCTCGTTGACCACCGCGGGGTTGGCCTTGCCGCCCATAGCGCGCATCGTCTGGCCAACGAAGAAGCCGAGCAGCTTATCCTTGCCGCCACGATAGTCCGCCAGCTTGTCAGGGTTGGCGGCGAGAATATCGGCAATCGCCGTGTCGATCGCACCGGTGTCGTTGACCTGCCGCAGGCCGCGCGCTTCGACGATCGCCGCGGCGCCCTCGCCGGTGTCGAGCATGATCTCGAAGACCTGCTTGGCCAGCGGTCCCGACAGCGTGCCGTCGGCCGCCAGCGCGATCAGCTCGGCGGCGGCGGTAGGCGACACCGGCGACGCCTCGATGCCGATGCCGAGCCGCTTGAGAGCTGCGAACAGCTCCGACGTCAACCAGTTCGAGGCCGGCCGCGCGAGCTCGGCGGCGGGCTTGCCGGTAGCGGCGAGCAGCGCCTCGAAATAGTCGGCGGTCTCCTTCTCGGCGGTCAGCACTGCGGCGTTGTATGCCGATAGCCCGAGGTCATGCTCGAAACGCGCGCGCTTGGCATCGGGAAGCTCGGGTAGGCTCGCGGCGCAGGCGGCAATGAACGCCTCGCTGAGCTCGACCGGCAGCAGGTCGGGGTCGGGGAAATAGCGGTAGTCGTGCGCGTCTTCCTTGCTGCGCATCGAGCGCGTCTCGCCGCGATCCGGATCGAACAGGCGGGTTTCCTGAGCGACACTGCCGCCGCTTTCGAGGACGTCGACCTGACGGTGCGCTTCGAACTCGATTGCGGCCATGACGTAGCGCACCGAGTTGACGTTCTTGGTCTCGGTGCGTGTGCCGAACGGCGCGCCGGCCTTGCGGACGCTGACGTTGACGTCGGCGCGCAACGAGCCTTCTTCCATGTTGCCGTCGCAGCTGCCGACATAGCGCAGCAGAGATCGCAGCTTGCGGACGTACGCTCCGGCTTCGACTGGCGAGCGCATGTCGGGCTTCGAGACGATCTCCATCAGCGCGCAGCCCGAGCGGTTGAGGTCGACATAGGTCATCGTCGCATGGCCGTCGTGGACCGACTTGCCGGCATCCTGCTCGAGATGAATGCGCTCGATACCGATCGACTTCGGGGCCGCGCCGTCGGGCTCGACGATGAGTGCGCCTTCGCCGACGATCGGGTGGTATAGCTGGGTTATCTGATAACCCTGCGGCAGGTCGGCGTAGAAGTAGTTCTTGCGGTCGAAGCGCGAAAAGCGGTTGATCTCGGCGCCGAGCGCCAGCCCGGTCCGCACCGCCTGCCGGACGCACTCGCCGTTCAGCACCGGCAGCATGCCCGGCATCGCCGCGTCGACGAGGCTGACTTGCGTGTTCGGCTCGGCCCCGAAGCTCGCGGCCGCTCCCGAGAACAGCTTGGACGCGGCGGTGACCTGTGCGTGGACTTCCAGCCCAACGACGATCTCCCAGGGCCCGGTGGTGCCGGTGATGGTGTAGGCGGTTTCGGTCATGCGTCACTCACTACAGCGAATTCGCGCAGGCTACCACCAGCGCTCGGGCTGCGCGCTAAACCCCGCCGCGCGCTCGATCGCGAGCCCCGCGTTGAGTACCCCGGCCTCGTCGAACGATCGCCCGATGACCTGCAGCCCAAGCGGCAGGCCGGTGTCAGACAGCCCCGCCGGGACCGACATCGCCGGCAGCCCGGCGAGCGACGACGGCACGGTGAAGACATCGTTCAGGTACATTTCGAGCGGGTCGACCTTGTCGCCGCTCGCAAACGCGGCGCTCGGCGCGGTCGGCGTCAGCAGCACGTCGCAATGCTCCCAGGCCTGCGCGAAATCCTGTGCGATCAGCGTGCGGATCTTTTGCGCCTGCGTATAATACGCGTCGTAAAACCCCGCCGACAGCACATAGGTGCCTATCATAATGCGCCGTTTGACCTCGGGACCGAAGCCCGCCGAGCGGGTCGCGGCGTACATCTCGGCCAGGCTGCCGCCGCCGGGCGCGACGCGCAGCCCGTAGCGGACGCCGTCATAGCGAGCGAGGTTCGACGAGGCTTCGGCGGGCGCGATGATGTAATAGGCGGGCAGCGCGTACTTGGTATGCGGCAGCGACACGTCAACGACGCTCGCACCCGCCGCCTTGAGCCATTCGACGCCGCGGTCCCACAGCGCGGCGATCGTGGTGTCCATGCCGTCGAGCCGGTACTCGCGCGGGACACCGACCCGGACACCGCGCAAGTCGCCGGTCAGTCCTCCCACCCAGTCAGGTACGGCCAAGTCGAGCGAGGTCGAGTCCTTGAGGTCATAGCCGCTCATCACCTGGAGCAAGATGGCGCAGTCGCGGACGTCGCGCGCCATCGGCCCGGCCTGATCGAGCGACGACGCGAACGCCACCACGCCCCAGCGCGAGCAGCGGCCATAGGTCGGCTTGATCCCAGCGATGCCCGTGAATGCCGCGGGTTGCCGGATCGAGCCGCCGGTGTCGGTGCCGGTCGCGCCGGCGCACAGCCGCGCCGATACCGCCGCCGACGAGCCGCCGCTCGAGCCGCCGGGGACCAGCGGCCGGTTGCTGCCGCGCGCCCGCCACGGAGAAACGACGTTGCCGAACGCGCTGGTCTCGTTCGACGAGCCCATCGCGAACTGGTCCATGTTGAGCTTGCCGAGCATGCCAGCACCGGCCGCGAACAGCTTGGCGGTGACGGTCGACTCGTATGCTGGAAGGAACCCCTTGAGGATCGCCGACCCGGCGGTGGTCTCGACCCCCTTAGTGGCGAACAGATCCTTGATACCAAGTGGTATTCCGGCCAGCGGCAGAGCTTCGCCTATCGCCAGCGCAGTATCGGCAGCACTGGCTGCGGCAAGCGCATGCTCTGGCGTCTCGATGAGGAACGCATTAAGCGACCGCGCCCCGGCCACCGCCTCGATGTGCGCGTGCGTCAGCTCGGTCGCCGAGAATGATCTGGCGCGCAGCCCCGCCTGCATGGCGGCTAGTGTCAGGTCGGTTAGCGCCGTCATCAGTCGATCACCTTGGGGACGGCAAAGAAGCCGAACTCGGCTTGCGGCGCGTTGGCCAGCACTGCGCTTTGCATACCGCCGTCGGTGACCACGTCGTCGCGCCAAGCCCTCGTGATCGGCATCACCGCGGTCATCGGCGCGACGCCCGTGGTATCGACCTCGCCCAATTGCTCGACCCAGCCGAGGATGGCGCTCAGCTCGCTCGCCAGCGGCGCGACTTCGGCGTCGGCGAGCTTGATGCGCGCGAGATTGGCGATACGCTGGACGGTCGCGGCGTCGACGGACATGCGGTTCTCCGGAAGTAGCGCGAGCCAATAGCATGCGACTTTCGACGC
>JAYTHJ010000251.1:0-3392 GCA_043732725.1 Sphingomonadaceae bacterium
ATCGCTGCATGCGCCTGCATCGCCAGCCAGCCCGGCGCACCCATCTCCTCGGTGATCGCGGCGGCGATGTCGGCATAACGCTTCTGATATTCGGCGACGATGTTCTGCAATAGCTCGATGCGGTCGGCGCGGCTGGTCGCCGAGAAGCTGGCGAACGCCCGCTTGGCGGCCGCCACCGCCTTGTCGACATCGGCGGCACTACCGAGGCTGATGCGCCCCGCAGCGGCCTCGGTGGCGGGGTTGATGACGTCGAGCAGCTTGGGCAGGACCGGATCGACCCATGCGCCGTCGATATAGAATTTGGTGTAGTCACGCATGTCCAAGGGTCCTTTGTCCGATTGCGCTGCCAATCTAGCGGGGCGAAGGCGGGGCGGGAAGAGGGTCGTTACTGTACCCCTGCATTTCCTGCTTCCCCCCTTCACTACAGGGGAGGGGGAACAGCTCGGACAACAGTCAGCTCAACATATCCCGTACGAAGTTCGCTAGCCCCAGCTGCCGCTTCCGCCGCAGCCGCTCCGCCGCCAGAATCGCACGAATTTCGCCGAGGCACACGACGGGGTCGTCGTTGACGAGGATGTAGTTGTACTCGCCCCAGTGGCTGATCTCGTCCTTGGCGCGGCGCATCCGCTCAGCGATGACCGGGTCGGAATCGGTACCGCGCCCACGCAGGCGGCGTTCGAGCTCGGCCAGCGTCGGCGGCAGGATGAACACCCGCACGAGGTCGCTCGCCGCATCGGTCTGCTGGAGCTGCTGCGTGCCCTGCCAGTCGATATCGAACAGCACATCGCGGCCCTCGTGCAGCGTCGCCTCGACCAGCGGACGCGGCGTGCCATAGCGATTGCCGAATACCGTTGCCCATTCGAGCAGCTCTTCCGCCGCGACCATGCGATCGAACGCGGCGTTGTCGACGAAATGATAATCGTGGCCGTGGACCTCGTTAGGTCGCGGCGGGCGGGTCGTCGCCGACACCGACATGACGATCTGCGCGTCGCCTTCGAGCAGCCGCCGCGACATCGTCGTCTTGCCCGCGCCAGACGGCGACGACAGCACGAACATCAAGCCCCGGCGGGCGGGAGCGGCAGCGCGGGCGAATTGGGTCATGGCGGTGTGTAGCGCGGTGTGTGGGTGTCGTCACCCTGCCCGCTCAGCCCGAAATTTAAGCAGCTGCACCGGCGGCGGGCAGCGCCGCGCTCGCAAAAATCCTTTCGCAGTTGCGAAATGCCCCGTTCACCGGCTGGCACGGCCTGTGCTAGGCTGGCGGAAAGCGGGGTAAGCGCAGATGAAGAAAATCGAAGCCGTCATCAAGCCGTTCAAGCTCGACGAGGTCAAGGAGGCGCTGCACGAGGTCGGCGTCTCGGGCATCACCGTCACCGAGGCCAAGGGCTTCGGCCGTCAGAAGGGCCACACAGAACTATACCGCGGCGCCGAATACGTCGTCGACTTCCTGCCGAAAGTCCGCCTCGAAGTCGTCGTCGACGACGACCAGGCCGACCGCGTCGTCGAGGCGATCGCCAATGCGGCGCGCACTGGGCGTATCGGCGACGGCAAGATCTTCGTGTCGACGATCGAGGCCGCGGTCCGTATCCGCACCGGCGAGCGCGACAGCGACGCTATCTAATCACCACACCGAGCGAGGGTCTGCACACATGGCAAACAATCCGTCGACTATTCTCGACATGATCAAGGAGAAGGAGATCGAGTGGGTCGATCTGCGGTTCACCGACCCCAAGGGCAAGTGGCAGCATCTGACGATGGTGTCGTCGGTGGTCGACGAGGACCAGCTGACCGACGGCTTCATGTTCGACGGCAGCTCCATCGCCGGGTGGAAAGCAATCAACGAGTCCGACATGATCCTCAAGCCCGACCTCGACGCGGTGTTCTTCGATCCGTTCTCGGCGACGCCAATGATGATCCTGATCTGCGACATCGTCGAGCCGTCGACCGGGCAGTTGTACGACCGCGACCCACGCTCGACCGCCAAGCGCGGCGAAATGTATCTGAAGTCGAGCGGCATCGGCGACACCATCTATATAGGGCCCGAGGCCGAGTTTTTCGTCTTCGACGATGTGCGCTTCGAGATTGGCTATAATGTCGGCAGTTATAAGCTCGACGACATCGAACTGCCGACCAACACCGCGACCAAGTACGAAAACGGCAACATGGGCCACCGGCCCCGCGTCAAGGGCGGCTACTTCCCGGTCGCGCCGGTCGACAGCGCCGTCGATCTGCGCGGCGAGATGGTCTCGACGATGCTCGAAATGGGGCTGCCGTGCGACAAGCACCACCATGAGGTCGCCGCCGCGCAGCACGAACTCGGGCTGACCTACGGCACGCTGACCGTCACCGCCGACCGGATGCAGGTGTATAAGTACGTCGTCCATCAGGTCGCGCACGCCTACGGTAAGACCGCGACGTTCATGCCCAAGCCGATCAAGGACGACAACGGCAGCGGCATGCACACGCATCTGTCGATCTGGAACGGCGCGACCCCGCTGTTCGCCGGCGACGGCTATGCCGGACTGTCGGAGACTGCGCTGTTCTTCATCGGCGGCATCATCAAGCACGCCAAGGCCTGCAACGCCTTCACCAACCCGTCGACCAACAGCTACAAGCGGCTGGTCCCCGGCTTCGAAGCCCCGGTGCTGCTGGCGTACAGCAGCCGCAACCGCTCGGCGTCGTGCCGCATTCCCTACGGCACCGGCGGCAAGGCCAAGCGCGTCGAGGTGCGCTTTCCCGATGCCACCGCGAATCCGTATCTGGCCTACACCGCGCTGCTGATGGCCGGGCTCGACGGCATCGAGAACAAGATCCACCCCGGCCAGCCGATGGACAAGAACCTCTACGACCTGCCGCCGAAGGAGCTCGCTGACGTCCCGACGGTCTGCGCCTCGCTGCGGGAAGCGCTCGGCGAACTCGACAAGGCCCGCGCCATCTTCACCAAGGGCGGCGTCTTCAGCAACGACCAGATCGACTCGTATATCGAGCTGAAGATGGAAGAGGTGATCCGCTGGGAGATGACGCCTGCACCGGTCGAGTTCGATATGTATTACAGCGCGTAAGCGGCGTGTGATTAGCGGACGGTTGCCCTTCGCAATCATCCGCTAATCACACGGTTGCGTCGCGCCCGGTCGGCGGGGCGGCAACGCCGAACCCGTCCGACGCCAGCGGCGGCTTTGCCGACCGCCCTCACTTTCTAATTACGATTTCCCACGCGGCTCCTTCTCGTATGTCTGCATTCACCAGTATGCGATGTGATACCAACGATTGTGAAGCCTGACTCACGCGGGGGATTCACACGCGGGCGCTGATGTGATTCAACATTCTCTTTCGAGGGAGGTTGCGATGGCAGCGGCGGTCGGTTTGCGGGACGGCTTCACGGCGGCGGCGGTACG
>JAYTHJ010000252.1:0-3376 GCA_043732725.1 Sphingomonadaceae bacterium
CAGGACCGTCTCGAGCGTAGCGGCAAGCAGTTCAAGCAGGCCGAGCGCATGGCGAACATCGGCTCGTGGCGGCTGACCCTCGCCGACCAGCGCACCGAATGGTCCGATCAGGTTTATGCTATTCATGGCCTGCCGGTGAGCGCGCAACCGTCGCTGCAGGGCGCGCTGGAATTCTATCCGGCCGCATCACAGGTGGCGGAGGCGCTGGCCAAGACCATCGCGACCGGGCAGCCGTTCGACATCGAGACCGATCTGATAACCGACGCTGGCGAACGACGACGGGTTCGCAGCCGCGGCGAGCTCGAACTGCACAATGGCTCACCGGTCGCGGTGATCGGGGTGCTTCAGGATATTACCGAACGGCACGCGCTCGAACAGGCGCTGCGCCGCGCGGCCACGCTCGATGTGCTGACCGGGCTCGCCAACCGCGCCGGCTTCAATGCGGCGCTCGATACGCGGATCGCCGAGGCTCGCGCGGCGGACAGCGCGCTCGTGCTGCTGCTGATCGACCTCGATCACTTCAAGCCGGTCAACGACTATCGTGGCCACCTCGCGGGCGACGCGTTGCTGTGTGCGATCGCCGCGCGGCTGCAGGATCCCGGCCTCGCCGGCAGCTTCGCCGCACGGCTCGGCGGCGACGAGTTCGTGCTCGTCGTCACCGCCCCGGCCTTGCTCGCCGACCTGCCCGCGCTGCTGCGCTCGCTGCTAAGCGATCTCGCCTGTCCGGTGCTGATCGGCGAACATCTGGTCGAGATTTCGAGCAGCATCGGCGTCTGCCGCCTCGATGCCACAATCGCCGACCGCAGCGAGCTGCTACACCGCGCCGATGTCGCGCTCTACGAGGCCAAGCGCGACTGCCGCGGCTCGGCGCGCATTCACGGCGACCGTCGTGCGGTGGTGGTCGCCAACCGCGGCAAGAAACGACTAGCGCGGTAAGACCGGGGCTGCGGCGAGCTGCCCGGCGGTGGTGCAGCGCGGCGGTGGTGCAGCGCGGCGGTGGTGCGAGCCGGCACAGGTGCCTATATCGTCGCCGTGGCCGCGCCGCTTCCTGCACCCCTCGTTGACTGGTTCGGCCGCCGGGGCTGGAGCGTGCGGCGGCATCAGCTCGAAATGCTCGGCGCCGCGCGGGCAGGTGACCACGCGCTGCTGGTTGCCCCGACCGGCGCGGGCAAGACGCTGGCGGGCTTCCTGCCGACGCTCGCCGAGCTCCTCGACGCATCGGGCGACGCGGCAGGCGGGGACGCCGCGCCCGCGCCGCTGCACACGCTTTACATCTCGCCGCTGAAGGCGCTCGCGGTCGATGTCGCGCGCAACCTGCTCGAGCCGATTGCCGAGATGGGGGTCGACATTCGCGTTGAGACGCGGACCGGCGATACGCCGTCGGACCGCAAGAAGCGCCAGCGCGATAACCCGCCGCAAATCCTGCTGACGACGCCCGAGTCGCTGTCGCTGCTGATCAGCTATCCCGACGCGGCGCGGATGCTCGGTGGGCTGCGCACCGTCATTATCGACGAGATACATGCGTTTGCGACGACCAAGCGCGGTGATCTGCTGACGCTGGCGCTGGCGCGGCTGCAGGTCATCGCGCCGGGGCTGCGGCGCGTTGGGCTGTCGGCGACGATCGCCGACCCCGAGGCGTATCAGGGCTGGCTTGCTCCCGATGCCGATGCGTCGAGCGTCCGGCTGGTTGTCGGCGATCCCGGGGTCGAGCCGGTTGTGGACATTCTGATTCCCGACGGGCGCATCCCGTGGGCCGGGCATAACGGGCGCTATGCGGCGCAGCGGGTATACGAGCTGATCGGCGCGCATCGGCTGACCATCGTTTTCGTCAATACGCGCGCCGTCGCCGAGCTGGTCTTCCGCGACTTGTGGACGGTCAACGACGACGCGCTGCCGATCGGCATCCACCACGGCAGCCTTGCCCCCGAAGCGCGCCGAAAGGTCGAGAATGCCATGGCCAGCGGGCGGCTCCGGGCGATCGTCGCGACTTCGAGCCTCGATCTCGGTATCGACTGGGGCAACGTCGATCTCGTCGTCCAGATGGGCGCGCCGAAGGGTGCGTCGCGGCTGCTGCAGCGCATCGGCCGCGCCAATCACCGCATGGACGAGCCGAGCCAGGCGGTGATCGTCCCCGGCAACCGCTTCGAATACCTCGAATCGCTCGCTGCGCACGATGCGGTGTTCGCGCACGAGCTCGATGTCGATATCTTCCGCATGGGCAGCCTCGACGTGTTGGCGCAACACATCATGGCGGTCGCCTGCGCCGCGCCGTTCGCCGCCGACGCGCTATATACCGAGGTGCGCAGCGCCGCCGCTTATGCCGGGCTGCCGCGTGCCGACTTCGATGCGACGCTGCACTTCGTCGCCACCGGCGGCTATGCGCTCAAGGCCTATGACCGCTATCAGCGGATCACGCTTGGACCCGACGGCCTGTACCGTGTCTCGCACCCGCGACTGGCGCTGCAGCACCGCCTCAACGCCGGGACGATCGTCGAGGCGGGGGCGCTCAACGTCAAGCTCGGGCGGCGCGGTCGCTCGCTCGGCAAGGTCGAGGAGTGGTTCGCCAGCCAGCTTCGCATTACTGACAGCTTCATGTTCGCCGGGCTGACGCTCGAGGTCACCGGCTTCGACGGTGCCGATCTGTTGGTCAAGCTCGGCAAGGGCGAGCCGCGCGTGCCAACGTATGTCGGCGGCCGGATGCCGCTGTCGACCAACCTCGCGGCGCGGGTGCGCGGGCTGCTCAACACCCCCGAGCGTTGGGACGAGATGCCCGGCGACGTCCATGAGTGGCTCGACATCCAGCGTCAGCGCTCGGTCCTGCCCGGGCTCGACGACCTGCTGGTCGAGACGTTTCCGCGCGATGGGCGGTTCTTCATGGTTGCCTACGGCTTCGAGGGGCGGCTGGCGCACCAGACGCTCGGCATGCTGCTGACGCAGCGCATGGAGGCGGCCGGGCTGCAACCGCTCGGCTTCGTCGGCAGCGACTATATCGTCGCGACGTGGAGCCTCAAACCCGTCGTCGACCCGCGCCCGCTATTCTCGCCTGACGTGCTCGAGGCCGAACTGCGCGAGTGGATCACCGCGTCGCCGTTCCTGCGCCGCGCCTTTCGCGAGGTCGCAGTGATCGCCGGGCTGATCGAGCGCGTCCAGCCGGGGCAGCGCAAGACCGGTACGCAGGTGACGTTCTCGGCTGACCTGATCTATGACGTGCTGCGCCGTCACGAGCCGAACCACCTGCTGCTCACCGCGGCGTGGACCGATGCGCGGACCAAGCTCACCGACATCGCGCGGCTGGCGGCGCTGCTCGAACGCTCGGTGACGTCGCTCGTCCACCGCGACTTGCCCCGCGTCTCGCCGCTGGCGGTCCCGGTGCTGC
>JAYTHJ010000253.1:0-10959 GCA_043732725.1 Sphingomonadaceae bacterium
CCGTGCTTCGCCAGCATCGCCAGCACGCTGTTGTCGCCCGTCAGATGCGCCGCGCCGACGGCGACGAAGACCTTGCCGGGACGCTTGAGGACGCCCGCGATCCACGTAGCCCAGCGCGCGTTGCGGGCGAACAGCAGCGCTTTCTCGAGCGCTGGGGTAGCGTGCAGGTCCTTGTCGACGGCGATCTCGTCGGGGTGGCCACCAGCCCAGCTGATCAGCAAAGCCTTGATGTCGGCGGCATCGGTCGGCAGCTGGTCGAGCACGACGTCGAGCAGCGCCAGCTGATCGGCTTCGGGCAGCGAGGCGAAGTAGCCGAGCTGCTGGCCGGGCGTCTCGAGCCCGACGATCGGCTTGTGAGCGGCCTTCGCGCGCGCGCTTAGCGTGGCCTCGACGCCGTCGGCCTGACTCAGCCCCAAGCGCTCGGTCGCTAGGCTGCTCAGCGTCAGCGCCGCGAGCCACGTCCGCACATGCGCCAGCCCGGCCAGCGACAACCTGAACTCGGCAGCAGTCTTGACCAGCGCCGCGTGGTGCGCCGCGTCGATGCGGTCGGCGAGCGGCTTAAGCTTGGCATCCTGACCGAGAATCTTCAGCAAGCCGCCGAGCGCCGCAGGGTCATCGGGCAAGATGGTCTCGAAAACGACGGTGTCGGCCGCATCGAACCGTGCCGCGATCGCCGGGCTGAGCCAGTCGGTCGCGGCCGGCAGCTCATGGACAGTGCCGAACAGCGTCACCTCGGTAGTCGGCGTCTTGACCACCCACATCGCCGGCTCGGCTGCCGCTGGAACGGCGGCCAGCAGTGCAATTAGCATGGGTAGCTGGCGTAAACGGCGGAAGGCATCGGCAGCGGGCGACGGCATGGCAATCCTTGAAGGAGGTTACCATATCCTACCCGCAAGCTCGGTCCGCGTCATCCCGGTTGCGGGACTGCGGCGCGACGGGTAGAGCGCAGCGTTACTTCACTCCAATCGAGTCTCTCCGACACTTATGGGTTTCAAACTTCCCGACCACAAAGACCGTGCCGAAGTCGCCGCCAGGGCGAAGCAAGCAGTTCTCGATAAATTCAACGCCAAGCCCGAACCGGATGCTGCGGCGCTCGCCGAACGCGCCGCGCGGGCAGGCGTGGCCGAAGCCAAGCGGTTGGCCGCGATCGAGACCAGCCGCGCGAGACGCGAGTCCGAGAGGCAGGCCGTGCTCGATACCAAGGCGCGCAAGATCGCCGAGGCCGAGGAAGAAGCGCGCCGTATCGTGCTATCGGTTGAAGAAGAAGCGGCTGCTAAAAAGGCCGAACGCGATGCCAAATACGCGGCGCGCAAGGCGGCGAAAAAGGCGCTGAAGAAGCCCGCACGCGGCAGCTGAGGTGGCCGGGCTTAGCTTTCAGGACCTCATCTTCAAGCTGCAGACGTACTGGAGCGCGCGCGGCTGCGTCGTGCTGCAACCCTATGACGTCGAGGTCGGCGCGGGCACTTTCCACCCCGCCACCGTGCTGCGCGCGCTAGGGCCCGAACCATGGCGCGCCGCCTATGTGCAGCCGAGCCGCCGGCCGTCGGACGGGCGCTACGGCGACAACCCCAACCGCCTGCAGCATTATTACCAGTTCCAGGTCATCGTGAAGCCGTCGCCGCCCGACATCATCGACGCCTATCTCGGCTCGCTCGAAGCGATCGGCATCGATACCGCGAAGCACGACATCCGCTTCGTCGAAGACGACTGGGAAAGTCCGACGCTCGGCGCGTGGGGCCTCGGCTGGGAGGTCTGGTGCGACGGCATGGAAGTGACGCAGTTCACCTATTTCCAGCAGGTCGGCGGCTTCGACTGCGCGCCGGTCAGCGGCGAGATCACCTACGGCCTCGAACGGCTGGCGACCTATATCCAGGGCGTCGATAGTATTTACGACCTCGCTTATAACGATGCCGGGGTTAGCTACGGCGATGTCTTCCTCGCCAACGAGCGGCAGTTCTCGGCGTACAATTTCGAGGCGGCGAACACGCCCAAGCTGTTCGAGCATTTCCGCGACGCTGCCGCCGAATGCAAGGCGCTGGTCGAGCGCGGGCTGCCGCAACCCGCGTACGATCAAGCGATCAAGGCCAGCCACCTGTTCAACCTGCTCGACGCCCGCGGGGTGATCTCGGTCGCCGAGCGCCAGGCGTACATCGGCCGCGTCCGCGAGCTGACCAAGGCGGTCTGTGCCGGGCACATCGCTGCGAACAGCGCCGGCTGGACGGCAAAGTGGCCGGAATGGGTGGCGTGAGTGCCTGACTTCCTGCTCGAATTGCTCTCCGAAGAAATCCCGGCGCGGATGCAGCCCGCCGCCTCGGCACAGCTTGCGCGCGCGCTGACCGAGGCGCTGGAGGGTGCGGGCATCATGCCGGTAGCCGTCGAGGTCTACGCCACACCGCGGCGGCTGGCGGCGATCGTCCGCGACCTGCCCGAGCGCACTGCCGACACGAGCGAGGAGCGCCGCGGGCCCCGCGCCGACGCGCCCGAGCAGGCGCTGGCGGGCTTCGTCAAGTCGACCGGGCTGACGCGCGAACAGCTTATCGAGCGCGACGATCCAAAGGGTCGCTTCCTCTACGCGGTCATCGCCCGTCCGGGCCGCCCAACCGCCGCGCTGCTGGCCGAGCTGCTTCCGCAGATCATCCGCAGCTTCGATTGGCCGAAGTCGATGCGCTGGGGCGAGGCTTCGCGGCGGCGCGATTCGTTGCGCTGGGTGCGCCCGCTGACCGGTATCGTCGCGCTGCTCGCGGATATGGTGGTGCCGTTCGAGATTGACGGGCTCAGCAGCGGACGGATGACACAGGGTCACCGTTTCCTGGGCCGCGGTGCGATCGAGATTGCCGACGCGGCGAGCTATGCCGAGACTATGCGTGCGGCGCATGTCATCGTTGACCCCACCCAGCGCAGCCACATAATTCACGAAGGCGCCCGCGAACTGGCGGCAGCAGCCGGCCTGAGCCTGATCGAGGACGCCGGGCTGATTGCCGAGAACGCCGGGCTGACCGAGTGGCCGGTGCCGCTGCTTGGGCGATTCGATCCGGCGTTCCTCGACGTACCGCGCGAGATCATCCAGCTGACGATGCGGACCAACCAGAAGTATTTCGCCTGCACCGATAGCGGCGGCAGCTTGGCCCCGGCATTCGTTTGCGTCGCCAATATCGCGGCGGCGGACGGCGGTGCGGCGATCGTCGCGGGCAATCAGAAGGTGCTGACGGCGCGACTGGCGGATGCCAAGTTTTTCTGGGATGCCGACCTCAAGACTGTGCGCGACGGCGGGCTGGAGTCATTCACGCCGAAGCTGGCGGACATCGTCTTCCACGAGAAGCTCGGCACGCTCGCCGACAAGGTCGAGCGTGTCGCCAAGCTGGCGCGCTGGTTGGTCGAGAGCGGGGCGATTATGCCTACGGCGAAAGGCGGAGACAGCGAAGGTCTCGCTGATCTCGCCGAACAAGCCGCGCGCCTGTGCAAGGCCGACCTCACCACCGCCACCGTCAACGAGTTCCCCGAAGTCCAGGGCATCGTCGGCCGCTACCTCGCGCTCGCGCAAGGACTCGACCCTCGTGTCGCCGATGCCATCCGCGACCATTACAAACCCATTGGCCAAGGCGATGACGTACCGACCGCGCCGGTGAGTGTGGCGGTGGCGCTGGCGGATAAGCTGGATACGTTGGTTGCGTTTTTCAAAATAAGCGAACGTCCTACAGGCTCTCGTGATCCATATGCGATCAGGCGAGCAGCGCTGGGCGTTTGTAGCATCGTAATAACAGCAAAACTTCGATGCCCCATGTTGGCGCTGACTGAGATGAATTTACTGCTAGTTCTCGAGAGCCAGATGTCAGCTTTCAGACGGCACAAGGAATCGGGTGCCGTATTGAGCGATGTGCAGCGTCGGCTAGGTTTTGAGGGAGAGCGCGACCGGATCGCATTCGAAGTCTTAGACTTCCTCGCCGACCGCCTTAAAGTCCAGCAACGTGAAGCCGGTGTCCGTCACGACCTGATCGACGCCGTCTTCGCACTCGGCGGCGAGGACGACCTCGTCCGCCTGCTCGCCCGCGTCCACGCTTTGCAGGCCTTTCTGCTCACCCCCGACGGCACCAATCTGCTCGCCGGCTACAAGCGCGCCGCCAACATCCTCGCGATCGAGGAGAAGAAGGCTAGTGCCGCTTTCGACGGCGAAGTCGATCCAGCACAACTCGTCGAACCAGCCGAACAGCAGTTGCACACGGCGCTCGACAGTGTCGTCCCCGCCGCCACGGCAGCCATAACACGCGAAGATTTCAGCGGCGCAATGGCTGCTCTCGCGCAGCTTCGCCCGGCGGTCGATGCGTTCTTCGAGACGGTGATCGTCAATGCGTCCGACGCTGCGCTGCGGCAAAATCGGTTGAACCTCCTCAATCGCCTGCGTAGGGCGGTGCACAACGTCGCTGACTTTTCGAAGGTCGAAGGCGGAGCGCAAAAACAGGAGTAGGCGTTGTTACGGCGCCGCCGAGTGTACTTAAGCAGTTAATAAGGTCCGCTCGATGTCATCCACCCAAGCACCCGCTCACCCATCCGCTGGTGCGCCTGCTAGTCGCTTCGTCCACCGCTTCGGTGGCGGTATCGCCGACGGCGACGCGTCGATGAAGGAGCTGCTTGGCGGCAAAGGCGCGAATCTCGCCGAAATGTCATCGATCGGCCTCCCGGTGCCGCCGGGATTCACGATCTCGACCGCGATGTGCAGGGTCTATTACGACAACGGCGAGACCTTCCCGGACAGCCTGCGCGCCGAAGTCGCAGCGGGCCTCGCGTATATCGAGGCGAGTGTCGGAGATGGCAGCGCTAGCGGTATCGGCTTCGGCAACGCCGCAGCCCCGCTGCTCGTCTCGGTGCGCTCGGGCGCGCGGGTGTCGATGCCGGGGATGATGGATACCGTGCTCAACCTCGGGCTGAACGACGTCACCGTCGCGGGGCTCGCGGCGGCATCGGGCGATGCGCGGTTCGCGTGGGACAGCTACCGGCGGTTTATCCAAATGTACGCCGACGTCGTGCTCGGGCTCGACCATTATCTGTTTGAGGAGGCGCTCGAAATCCTCAAGGAAGATCGCGGCGTCCACCTCGATACCGAGCTCAGCGCCGATGACCTCAAGGGGCTGGTTGCCGATTATCTCGCCAAGGTCGAAGCCGAGCTCGGGAGGCCGTTCCCGCAGGACCCGCACGAACAGCTGTGGGGCGCGGTCGGCGCGGTGTTCGGCTCGTGGCAGTCGGAGCGCGCCAAGGTCTATCGCCGCCTGAACGACATTTCCGAAAGCTGGGGTACCGCGGTCACGGTGCAGGCGATGGTGTTCGGCAATATGGGGCCGACCTCGGCCACGGGTGTGGCCTTCACCCGCGATCCGTCGACCGGGCACGCGTCGCACTACGGCGAGTATCTGATCAACGCGCAGGGCGAGGATGTCGTCGCCGGCATCCGTACGCCGCAATATCTGACGCGGGCGGCGCGCGAGGCGGCGGGGGCCAAGGCCGAGTCGATGCAGGAGGCGATGCCCGCCGTGTTCGACGAGCTGGCGGGCGTGTTCGCGCTGCTCGAGCGCCACTACCGCGACATGCAGGACATCGAGTTCACCGTCCAGCAGGGTAAGCTGTGGATGCTGCAGACGCGCAGCGGCAAGCGGACCGCCAAGGCCGCTCTCAAGATCGCGGTCGACATGGTCGACGAGGGGCTGATCACGTCGGAAGCGGCGATCCTGCGCGTCGATGCGGCGGCGCTCGACCAGCTGCTGCACCCGACGCTCGATCCGGCGGCGGTGCGCGACGTGCTGACCAAGGGCTTGCCGGCATCGCCGGGCGCGGCATCTGGTGTCGCGGTGTTCGACTCCGAAATCGCCGAGCGGCGTGCGGCGCTGGGCGAGGATGTCATCCTCGTCCGTACCGAAACGTCGCCAGAGGACATCGCCGGCATGCACGCGGCGCGCGGCATCCTGACCGCCCGCGGCGGCATGACCAGCCACGCCGCGGTGGTGGCGCGCGGCATGGGGCGGCCGTGCGTCTCGGGGGCGGGCGCGTTGGCGATCGACATGGCGGCGCGTGTGCTGCGGGTGGCCGGGCGCGAGGTCCGCGAGGGCGACATGCTGACGCTCGACGGGTCGACCGGCGAGGTCATGCTCGGCAAGGTCGCGACCGTCGAGCCCGAGATGGCGGGCGACTTCGGACGGCTGATGGAATGGGCCGACGTCCACCGGCGGATGGCGGTGCGGACCAACGCCGAGACGCCGCTCGACTGCCGTACCGCGCGCGGCTTCGGAGCCGAGGGCATCGGGCTGTGTCGGACCGAGCATATGTTCTTCGACGCCGGCCGGATTACCGCGGTGCGCCAGATGATCCTCGCGGAGGACGAAGCCGGGCGACGGGCAGCGCTGGCCAAGTTGCTGCCCGAGCAGCGCGCCGACTTTGCGGCGATCTTCGAGATCATGGCGGGGCTGCCGGTGACCATCCGCCTGCTCGATCCGCCGCTGCACGAGTTCCTGCCGCACGCCGAAGCGGATTTCGAAGCCGTCGCAACGGCGACCGGGCTCTCGCTCGAAGTGCTGCGCCGGCGGGCGGCCGAGCTGCACGAGTTCAATCCGATGCTCGGCCACCGCGGCTGCCGCCTCGGCATCACTTATCCTGAAATCTACGCGATGCAGGTTCGCGCTATCTTCGAGGCGGCGATCGACGTCGCCGAGCGCACGGGGGCGAGCGTCATCCCCGAGGTCATGGTGCCGCTCGTGGCCACCGCGCGCGAGCTCGAGCTGACCAAGGCGGCGATCGATGCCGAGGCCGAAGCGGTGTTCGCCGAGCGCGGCCACCGGCTCGACTATCTCGTCGGCACGATGATCGAGCTGCCGCGCGCCGCGCTGCGGGCGGGTGACATCGCCGCGTCGGCGCAGTTTTTCAGCTTCGGCACGAACGATTTGACGCAGACCGCGCTCGGCATCAGCCGCGACGATGCCAGCCGCTTTCTGACCACCTACGTCGACCGTGGCATCTATGCGCGCGACCCGTTCGTCACCATCGACGTCGAGGGCGTCGGCGAGCTGCTGCAGATCGCCACGGCTCGCGGCCGCGCCGCACGGCCGGCGATCAAGCTCGGCATCTGCGGCGAACACGGCGGCGACCCCGCGAGCATCGCGTTCTGCGAGACGCTCGGGCTCGATTATGTCAGCTGTTCGCCGTACCGGGTCCCGATCGCGCGGCTGGCGGCGGCGCAGGCGGCACTGCGGGCGCGCGGGTAAACTACCGCACCGCGCCGCCGAGCTTGCCGAAGCGCGCCTCATATTCGGTAACCCGGCCGCTACCCAGCAGCTGCGCCTGTTCGACGAGCCGGTCGCGCTTCAAGCGGCCGTTGAAGACGCCCAGCCCGGTTTCCGCTTGCGTCACCGCCGCATCGTCCATAGCCGCGAGCGCCGCGACGCTGCCCAGTCCGATCGCCGCCAGCGCCTGCGCGAACTTGTCGCCGACGCCCTTCAGCTGGCGGATATCGAGCGCTGCCGGATCGGGTGCGGGCAGCGCTGCTGGCTCGGCCCGGCGTGCCCGCACCAGCTCGCGCTTGAGCCGGTCGACCTCCTCGGCGAGCGGCCGCACCTGCGCCTTCGCCGCCGCCAGTTCGCGCTCGAGTCGCGCGGCGTCATCGCGCGCGGGCGCAGCTGCGAAGATGCTGGCAGGCTTGGCGCGCCGGCCCCACAGTAGCCGCCCGAGCAGCAAGCCGGCCAGTACGCCGGCCAGCGCGACCGCCATCATAAGCTCCTGCGGATTGATCGGCATCGCGGCTCTCCGTGCGGTAATTTGTTGGTGTCGAGATGCGGCGCTTGAGGGTGGTTAATCAAGTCCCCCGCTGCTAATTGCCGGCGGTGACCGCTCGCCCATACACCGCCCACCCGGCATACACCGACGTCGAGCGCCGCCTCGCGCTTGGTGCGGTGTTGATCGTGCTGCTGCTATCGGCGCTTGACCAGACGATCGTCTCGACTGCGATGCCGCGCATCATCGCCGAGCTGCGTGGCCTCGACCGCATCGCCTGGGTCGGGACGGCGTATATGCTGACCTCGACGGTGGTGGTGCCGATCTACGGCAAGCTCGGCGATATGTACGGACGGCGGCCGATTTTGGTGTTCGGCGTCGTGACCTTCGTCGGCGCGTCGGCCCTGTGCGGGCTGGCGGGCGAGGCCGGACGGCTGCCGCTGATAGGCGACGGCATGGACCAGCTGATCGTCTGCCGGGCGCTGCAGGGCGTCGGCGGTGGCGCGCTGGCAACTGGCGCGTTCGCCACCATCGCCGATCTGTATCCGCCCGCCGAGCGCGGCAAATACGCCGGGCTGTTCGGCGCGGTGTTCGCGCTCGCGGCCGTCGCCGGCCCGCTGATCGGCGGGCTACTCACCGACCACGCGACGATGACGCTGTTCGGACACGTCGTCAGCGGCTGGCGTTTCGTTTTTTATGTCAACCTACCGCTCGGCACGGTCGCGCTATTCGTGCTGATCACCAGGTTGCCGTCCGGCACCGTCACTGGCGCGGCCAAGATCGACTGGGCGGGTGCGGCGCTGATCCTGATCACCTTCGTGCCGCTGCTGCTGGCGTTGAGCTGGGGCGGTCATGCGCACGGCTGGATGTCGCCGCTGGTGCTCGGGATGCTGGCGGTCGCTGCTGCCGGTTTGCTCGCGCTGCTTGCGGTCGAGCGCGGCCACCCTGAGGCAATCGTGCCGCTCGACCTGTTCGCCGAGCCGGTATTCGCGCGCAGCAATGCGGCGCTGTTCCTGATCAACCTCGCCTTCATGGGGCTGGTGATGTTCCTGCCGCTGTACCTGCAGACGGTGCGCGGCGCGGGTGCGACCGCGAGTGGCTTTGCGATCCTGCCGCTGATGGGCGGGCTGCTGGTTAGCAGCGTCGTCACCGGACGACTGGCGTCGATCTACAAGGTCTATAAGCCGTTTCTGATCGGTGGCGGCGTCGTGCTGATCGTTGGCATGATCCTGATGCTCGGCGTCACCGCGGATACTGGTCGGACCGATCTGTCACTGCGGATGGCGGTCGTCGGGCTCGGCCTCGGGCCGGGGCAGGGGATGTTCACGCTGGCGATCCAGAACGCCGTCGGCGTCGACCGCGTCGGCGTCGCGACCAGCTCGGCGCAGTTCTTCCGCCAGATCGGCGCGACGATCGGTGTCGCGGTGTTCGGCGCGATGCTGACCGGCACGCTCGCCCGCGAACTACCGCAGCGCGCCCCTGAGCTGGCGCGGCTCCACGCCGGTTTCGACCTTAGCCACGCGCAGGCGTTGGCGATGAACCCCAAGGCGATCGACGCCGAACTGCGTGCGGTTGGCGAAAGCAGCGGCGCCGTCGGCAAGCGCATCGAGGCGGGGCTTAAGGCCAGCTTCGCGGCGGCGGTGCTCGGGCTGTTCCGGGTCAGCGCGGCGGTGTTCGCGCTGGCGCTGGTGGTGACGTCGCTAGTCCCCGGCCGCAAGCTGCGTGGCAGCGATCTGCCCGCCGGAGCCGTCGCGGCCGAGTAGCATATGGGCAGCAGCGGCAGCTACGACATTGCGATCATCGGAGCGGGCATGGCGGGGGCTAGCCTCTCCTATTTCGCCGCCCTGCACGCGCGAGTGCTACTGCTCGAAGCCGAGGCTACGCCTGGATATCATACGACCGGCCGTTCGGCGGCGTTCTGGGTGGCAAGCTACGGCGGCCCCGGCGTGCTGCCGCTGACGCTCGCCTCAAAACCGTTCTTCGACGCGCCGCCGCCGGGGTTCACCGAAGTGCCGCTGTTGAAACCGCGCGGCGCGTTGCACCTCGCTTCGCCCGATGATTCCGCCGCGCTCAAGCGGCTCGCGGCCGACTTCGCGGCGACCGCGGTCAAATTCGAGCGGCTCGATGCGGCGACGCTGGCGGCGCGCTATCCGATCCTGCGTCCGGCCTGGCGGCAGGCAGCGCTGCACGAGCCCGACTGTTACGACATCGACGTCGCCGCACTCCACGCCGGCTTCCTGTCCGGAGCGCGCCGCGCCGGGGTGCTCGTCGCCTGCCGCGCCGGGGTTACGGCACTGGCCCGCGACGGCGACAGCTGGCGGATCGCCACCGCGGCGGGCGAATTCCGCGCCGCGATCGTCGTCAACGCCGCCGGGGCGTGGGCCGATGCGGTCGGCAGCCTTGCGGGCGCGCGACCGCTGGGGCTGAAGCCGTTGCGCCGCACGATGGCGGTCGTCGCCACCGACCCGCCGACCGACCCGGCGCTACCGGTTATCCTCGACGCAGCCGGCAGCTTCTATTTCAAGCCCGATGTGGGGCGTTACTGGGTGTCGCCGCACGACGAGATCGCCGACGTCGCGCGCGATGCCGCTCCCGAGGAGCTCGATATCGCCGTCGCGGTGGCGCGCTTCGAGGCTGCCGCCGTGCCGCAGGTCATCCGCGTCGAGCGCAGCTGGGCGGGCCTGCGCACCTTTGCCGCCGACCGTCTGCCGGTGTACGGCTTTGACCCGCGTGTGCCGGGACTGTTCTGGTGCGCGGGGCAGGGCGGCTTCGGGATCCAGACGGCGCCCGCCGCGGGAGCGATGGCCGCGGCGCTGGTGCAGGGACGGGTGCCGGAGGTGGATGCGGCGAGGTACGGGACCGAGCGGTTTGGGTGATCGAGCAACTGCGGCACAGTGATGCTGCAAGGGCTATCGCAGCCAAAGACGCCGGAGATTAACTGACCGGTTCGGCCACGCTGCGTTCGGCTGCTGATGTCCGAGACGTGGTCCGGATGATCAACAGAGTACCGGACCAACTATCCGGAATGAGTGCCGGGATTGGTTTAAGGCCGCTGGATATGCACCCATTAATACCAACGTTCGTGAAGCCTGACTCACGCGGGGGATTCCCACGCGGGCGCTGATGTGATTCACCATTCTCTTTCGAGGGAGGTTGCGATGGCAGCGGCGTTCGGTTTGCGGGACGGCTTCACGGCGGCGGCGGTACGGC
>JAYTHJ010000254.1:0-10951 GCA_043732725.1 Sphingomonadaceae bacterium
GACGACATCCTCGACCATTGCTGCTTCGCCTGGAACCGCCTCACCGATCAGCCGTGGCGCATCATGTCTATCGGACTGCGGTCGTGGGCGCATGGGTTCTGATCAGAGAGTCTTGGTATAAGCCCCTCACTCAATTCTTTTTAGCAGGGGTGGGAGCGCGCCGGAAAGCGGCAGAGGTCTCGACTGGCCACCCTCGCCCAGCGGGTGACGCGCGTTGACCAGCTCGACCAGCTGCCGCGTCTGCACGTGCGTGTAGATTTGCGTCGTCGCGATGTCGGCGTGGCCGAGCATCAGCTGGAGCGCGCGGAGGTCGGCGCCGCCTTCCAGCAGATGCGTCGCGAATGCGTGGCGTAGGACGTGCGGGCTGATCCGCGCGGGCGGGATACCGGCATTGGCGGCGAGTTCGCGGACCAGCTGGAATAGCCGGACGCGCGACAGGTGGCTGTTACCGCTCGGGAACAGGTAGCGCGCATCCGCTGCAACGGTCGCCGCATACGCCGCGACCGCAGCATCGGCGCGGCTGCCGACCGGGACCAGCCGCTCCTTGCCGCCCTTACCGGTCAGGATGGCGTGGCCGCGCCCGGGGCGGATCGCATGGCGCGGTAGCGATACCAGTTCGGTGGCGCGCAGCCCCGAGCCGTAGAGCAGCTCGACCAGCGCACTCAGCCGCAGCGCCGCGGGGGTGGCTCCCGTCGAGCGCTCGGCGAGCGCCGCGAACAGCCGCGCAATGTCGCCGTCGCCGAGCGTCTTCGGCAACGGCCGGGCCGGGGCGACGCTCGACAAGCCCTGCGTCGGATCGTCGGGACGCCAGCCCTCGCGGACGAGAAAGCCGAAGAAGCCGCGCAGTGCCGAGTTCTTGCGTGCCACCGTGGCACGCGCCAGCGGTGCCCATACGATGGCCAGCCTTTCGAGATCGGCGGGTGCGGCGGCGGCCAGGCCGAGCCCAAGCGCCGTGCTCGCACCGTCGAGGTCGCGGCGGTAGGCGAGAATGGTGTTGCGCGCCGCGCCTTTCTCCGCCGCCAGCATGTCGAGGAACAGCGCGGTCGTGCGCGCATCACTCGGGAGATCGCTCACCCGCGCATGACGGCCTCGGCCGCCAGGAGCTGCGCCTCGGCGGTACGGCCGACGCGCGCGTACGCCGCGATGATATGCGCGAAGTGCGCCGCCGGAACCGCGCTCCACGCCGACTGCAGTCCGGTCCCCGCCAGCACCGCGACTTCGCCGGGACGCCCGGCTGTGGCGGCGGCGTCGATCGCGCGCGTCCAGCTATTGGTCACCAGAGCCAGTCCCAAGTCCTTGCGGATGCCGTCCCAGCCGCTGTCGCCGTGCGTCCGCCCAAGCGCGTCGAGCGCGGTCAGCAGCAGCGCCGCCCGGTGGCGCGCCGCGGTGCGGTCGGTGTCGCTCGCCGCACCGAGCCAGTCGGTAAAGCGCTTCGGGGTGATCTCGACAGCGCCGCCTGCCGCGAGCAGCGCCCACGCCTGACCGCGCTCGCCCGCACTGCCGCCGTCGGCGATCCGCGCCCAGCGGGCCGCCTCGGCCGTCAGCCCGGCACTGAGCATCGAGCCGATCAGTTCGGGCGCGTCGGCGGCGAAGCTGCTGGCAGGCGCAACGCGCGCGGCGGCGAGCGCGGTTTCGACATGCGCGCCGTAGCGCTCGGCCTCGGTCGCGCCGCTCGCCCAGATCGACCGCATCGCCGCGATGCGGTCGGCGGTGCTGGCGGCGACGTAGGCGCGGCGCAGGTCAGCGGCGGGGCCGCGGTCGCTGGCCGCATCAGCGCTGCGCAAGGCGACCATCTCGCCGACGCCGGCGATGCCGAGCGCCGCTGCCGGGCGGAGTGCGGCGGCGCGGACCTCGGGCGGTAAGCCGCTGGCGCGCATCACCCAGCCATAGCTCGCGCCGTGGCTCGATACGGCAAAGCTCGTCAGCAGCGCGGGCGGCACGGCGACGCCGGCAGCCGCGGTGATCCCGAAGCGGTACGGCGTCAGCCCGTCGACTTCGTCCCAGTTGATGTTCGCCGCCCGCCCGCCCGTCCCCGCCAGCGCCGCGACCCGCTCGCCAAGACGCAGGTCGAAAGCGTCGACATCGCCCTTTTCGTGTAGCGCATCGAAACCGCGCGCGGCACTGACATCGTCGCCCGTCAGCGCCGCGCACATCGCCTCGCTCAGCCGCCAGAGCGGATCGGGGGACACCGAGACGCCGGTGGCCGCGATCGGGCACATTCCGGCGGGATCGGCGGCGGCGAACTGGACCTGCCCGGCGATGCGGTAGAGCAGCGGCGTAAAGCGGTCGGTGGGGACGAAATCGACCAGCGCCTTCGCGCCGTCGATCTCGCCCAGCCGCAGCAGCAATCCGGCGCGCGCCGCGATCCAGTCGGCGGGGTTGACGCCGGCGGGCGCGGCGCTTTTGCTGAGCAGCGCGCGGCGCAGCACGATATGTGCCCAGCGCGACGCCAGCGGCGTGTCCATGCGGCGCATCAACCCGCTGACGAAGCGCGCGTTGCTGCCGCCGAACGCGCCGATGCCATAGCCGCCGATCGCGGTCGTCAGCGGCCCCGCAACATCGACCGTGCGCCCGGTGGCGGACGGCAGATCGAACGGATCGGGCTGGGCTGCGGCAGCGTCGGCTGGAGTCCCGTCGGGTGCCGTCGGCAGCGCGCCGGACGGGTCCGATGTTTCGGGGGTATCGCCGGATGGCAGCGGCAATGGCGCTGCCGTTGGCGGCGGTGTCGCAGGTCCGAAGCTGTCGGGGAGCAGCGACTTCGGCGCGGGCTCGGATGCCGGCGGCGTCTGCCCGACGCTCGGCCAAGCCAGCAGCAGCGCACCGCCAAGGGCAACCGAGACCGCCAGCGTGTCGCTGCGGCGCGCGCGCCGTCTAGCTCGCCGGATGGTCATTGGGCACGACGACCTCGATATGGCGGCTCGGCGCAGGCACGTCGACGAACGCCAAGGCAACCGCGCCGACGACGATCACGACCAGCAATGCGAAGACCGCGTACAGCAGCGCCCGCGCGCTACTCTGCTTCGCACGGCCCGAGCCGCGCGCGTTTCCGAAGGGCTTCATCTTGTCCATCGTGGGTGTATAGCGAGCGGCAGGATGAAGTGCGATGCCAAAAACCAGATGGACAGCGTGGCCGTGACGGCTTCCGGCCATGTTGTGCCGCGCGTTCCGGCACCGCGCGCCAGTGCAGCGCAGTACGGCTCCCGCTCGGTCGTGCTGGTCGGGTTGATGGGCGTCGGCAAGTCGACCGTCGGCCGCCGCCTCGCGTCGCGGCTCGGGCTGCCGTTCGTCGACGCCGACGTCGAGATCGAGCAGGCCAGCGGCATGACCATCGCCGAGATCTTCGAGCGCCACGGCGAGGCCTCGTTTCGCGATGGCGAGCGCCGCGTCATCGCGCGGCTGCTCGGCGGGCCGCGCCAAATCCTCGCTACCGGCGGCGGCGCGTTCGTCGACCCGCAGACCCGCGCGCTGATCCTCGCGCAGGCGATCGCGGTGTGGCTCGACGCCGATGTCACGACCTTGGTCGAGCGTGTCCGCCGCCGTAACACCCGCCCGCTGCTCAAGGGTCGCGACCCGGCGGCGGTGCTGAGCGAACTCGCCGCGGTCCGCAATCCGCTCTACGCCGAGGCTCAAGTCCACATCAACAGCCGCCCGTCGCCGCACGAAGTCACCGTCAAGGCGATCATCGCCGCGCTCGCTGCCGCTCCGGCGGAGGCGTGAACGGTATGGCGGCAGCCGAGTCGGCAGCCACCGGGCGCGCCAGTGCGCCGCTTGCCGCCGCGTGCACCACCGCAACGGTCACCGCCGAGTACGCGAGCGCTACAGTGACCGTCGAACTCGGAGCGCGCCGCTACGACATCGAGATCGCCCCCGGTTTGCTCGGCCGTAGCGGTGCCGCCGTCGCGCGGCTCGGCCCGCAGCGGAGCTTCGCGGTGGTCACCGACACGGCCGTCGCGTCGCGCTATCTCGCGCCGCTCACCGCCGCCTTCGCCGCCGCCGATCTGACATGCACGCCGATCATCGTGCCGTGCGGCGAGGCGAGCAAGAACTGGGCGACGCTCGAGCAGGTCACCGAGGCGCTGCTGGCCCGCGGCGTCGAGCGCGGCCACGCAGTGCTGGCGCTCGGCGGCGGTGTCGTCGGTGACCTGACGGGGTTCGCCTGCGCGATCCTCAAGCGCGGCTGCCGCTTCGTGCAGATTCCGACGACGCTGCTGGCGCAGGTCGACAGTTCGGTCGGCGGCAAGACCGCGATCAATGCGGCGGCGGGCAAGAACCTCGTCGGCGCGTTCCATCAGCCGGTGCTCGTGCTGATCGACCCCGACCTGCTCGACACGCTGCCGCCGCGCGAACTCCGCGCCGGTTACGCCGAGGTGGTCAAATACGGGCTGCTCGGTGAGCCAGCGTTCTTCGATTGGTGCGTGGCCAACGCCGCCGCGCTGCTCGCCGGCGATGCGGCGGCGCGCACATACGCGATCGCCGCGAGCTGCCGCGCCAAAGCCGCCATCGTCGCCGCCGACGAGCGTGAGACCGGCGACGCGCGCGCGCTGCTCAATCTTGGCCATACCTTCGGCCACGCGCTCGAAGCCGCCGCGGGCTTCTCCGACCGGCTGCTCCACGGCGAAGGCGTCGCGATCGGCATGGCGCTGGCCTTCCGTTTCTCCGCCGCACGCGGGCTGTGCAGCAGCGCCGATGCCGAGCGGGTCGTCGCGCACCTTGCCAGCACCGGACTGCCGACGCACCCGCGTTTCGCCGCGATCACCGGGCCTGCCGCGCCGCTGATCGACCACATGCGGCAGGACAAGAAGATGTCCAGCGGTACGCTGGCGTTCATCCTCGCGCGCGGCATCGGACAGGCCTTCGTGGCGCGCGATGTCGCGCTCAGCGACGTCGAGTCCTTCCTCAACCTTGTGCTGGCCGAGCCCGCCTGATGGCCAAGCGCGTCGCCAAATCCGACCTGCCGACGAAGACCTGCGCCGCCTGCCAGCGGCCGTTCACATGGCGTAAAAAATGGGAGCGCGACTGGGAGAACGTCAAATACTGCTCGGACAAGTGCCGGATGCAGGGCGGGTAACCGCCATCGCTCTCCCATTGCCGACGTCCGGCTCAGCTGCTCGCGATAATCCGGTGCAGCGCCGCGACATGGTCATCGAAGCGCCGTCGACCGCCGCGCGTGACACTTGCCCAAGTGCGCTGGCGGCTGTCGACGGCAGCTTTGCGCAGCGTGATCAACCCGGCGTCGGCGAGCGCCCCGAGGTGCTTCGACATCACCGAATCGCTGCTGCCGGTGACCGCCTTGAGCCGGGCGAACTCGGCCTCCTGGACTTGCGTCAGCACCGCCATCACCTGCAACCGTGCGGGAGCCTGCAACAGCGGCTCGAACCCTTCAAGCGCGACAGCGGTTTCAGGCACCAAGCTCAAGGCGGAACACTCGCTGCCATATCACGCTGCCTTGGTATGCGATGACGAAGGCGACCGCGGCAAGGATGAGGCAGATCGCCGGCTGGTGTCGCTCGACGCCAAAATAAGTGCTGGCGGCATGGAGCACCAATATCGGGGCCAGCACCGATAAGGCCACGACGCGGGTTTTACCGCGGCGATAGCCGTTGATGAAGACTCCGAGCCGCCGTCGATCAGCCCTATAGATCAAGCCGCCGGCGACGAACATGAGTGCGAATATCGCGAAGCGCGCTGGTATCGGCACGGCCGAGGCTGCGATCAGCGACGCCATAAGCCCCGCAAACGCCGCGTGCCGCCACGGCGGACATAAGCTTAGGTTCGCCAGATTCTGTTCAGCCGCGCTTTTCGCAGCAAGTGCGAAGCGAGCGTCGTCGATCGTCGTCATGACTATCCTCTGCCTTCCAATGTGGAAAACGGTAGCCAACACTTTCCATGTTGGCAAGTCACAACTTTCCGATCTTGAGCCGATTTTGTCCAAGCTGAATCTTCACCCTTGCGCGGGCGGGATTCATACGCCTCGAACCATCGGCGCGGATGAGCCCCCGCCTGCGCGAGGTGACGATGTGCGGTTACGCTCAGTGCGCAGATCGTCGCTCAGGAGACGAATTAGCGCTATCCTACATATGTATCCAAAAAAGTTAATAGTACTGGATGACCGATTCGCAGCCGAAAGTGTCTGAGCTGCCGGCGCCGATACCTTTGTGCGCCGGTCAGCAGCCTTACGATGACTTAGCGGCATTGGCCGCCAACGCCGCTCGCGCCGTTCTGGGTGTGTCGAAAGAGTCTCCAAAATCGGGTGACGACGCCAAATTGGGTGTATCGAAAGAATCGCAAAAACGAGGGCGGTCCTCGATAAAAGGAGCGTTTACGGAGCACGGAAAAGTGATCTTAAGGCGTTTGGCATCGGTCTGGTCCAAGCTGTATTATCGCGCGATTGACGCACAGCTACACCGCCATGCGCGGCCCGCTTTCCTTTGGCGATGGACTCGGGCACACTCGTGGAATTGAGGAGCACCGCCATGGCCACCGCGTTCAAGACCGTCGATACCGTCAAGGACCACGTCAGCGCCGAGGAGTGGGCGATCCGCACCGATCTCGCGGCGGCGTACCGGCTCGTCGCGCATTACGGCTGGGACGATTTGATCTTCACACATCTGTCGGCGCGCATCCCCGGGCCCGAGCACCATTTCCTGATCAACCCATACGAGCTGATGTTCGACGAGATCACCGCGTCGAGCCTCATCAAGATCGACGTCGAGGGCAGCGCGGTCGCGCCGACGCCGTACCGGACCAATCCGGCGGGCTTCACCATCCACTCGGCGATCCACATGGCGCGCGACGACGCGCAGGCGGTCATGCATCTGCACACGCCCGCCGGGCAGGGGGTGGCGGCGCAGGCCGACGGGCTGATGCCGCTGACGCAGACAGCGATGCTGATCCGCGACGAGGTCGCCTACCACGAGTTCGAGGGCGTCGCGCTCGACCTCGAGGAGCGCGAGCGACTGGTCGAGGATTTGGGCAGCAAGGACGCGATGATCCTGCGCAATCACGGCACGTTGACGGTCGGCAAGAACGTCGGGCAGTGCTTCCTCAAGATGTATTTCCTCGAGCGCGCCTGCGAAGCGCAGATCATGGCGTTGTCGGGCGGCGTCGCGAACCTGTACCACCCGCCGCAAGGTGCCCCTGAGAAGACCGCTGGACAGGGAAAGAATGGCCTCGACATGATTTCCGACAAGCTCGCGTGGCCAGCGCTGCTGCGCAAGATGGACCGGCTCGACCCGGGCTTCAGGAACTAGAGCGTGGCCGCTCCGGCCTGATCGCGGCGGCCGTAAGTCCGAGCCAGCCAAGGATCATCGCCAGCCCGCCGATCGGCGTGATCGCCCCGAACCAGCGCGGCAAGCCGAGCACCATTAGGTCGAGCGATCCGGCAAAGACCAGGCTGCCAGCCAGCAGCACCCAGGCCGCGAACCGCACGCGTTCCGTATCGCGCCAGCCAAGGACCGCGAACACCGCGATAGCATGCGGCAGCTGGAATTGCGTGCCGGTCTGCAGCCAGCCGCGCGCCACTGGATCGTGCACCGCATGGACTGCCGCCGCGCCGACCGCGATCGATATCGCCGCACTCAGTGCCGCCGCCGCGGGCAGCCACCGCGCCTGCGCAGCCTCGTCCACCATTAGTTCGCGGCGCGCAGCATCTCGCGCGCGATGATGACGCGCATGATCTCGTTGGTGCCTTCGAGAATCTGGTGGACGCGCAGGTCGCGCCACAGCCGCTCGACCGGATAGTCCATCAGATAGCCGTAGCCGCCGTGCAGCTGCAGCGCGCGGTCGACGACCGCCGAGCCGGTATCGGTCGCCAGCCGCTTCGCCATCGCGGCGAAGCGCGTCTTGTCGGGCGCGCCGGCGTTGACTTTGGCGGCCGCCTGATACAGCAGCGCACGCGCCGCCGACAGCTCGGTTTCCATGTCGGCGAGCTTGAACTGCGTCGCTTGGAAGTCCGCCACCGCCTTGCCGAACTGCGTCCGGCCGCGGGTGTAGGTCACTGCCTCGTCGAGCGCCCGTTGAGCCCCGCCGAGGCTGCACGCGCCGATGTTGAGCCGCCCGCCGTCGAGGCCGCTCATCGCGATCGCAAAACCCTGCCCCTCGTCACCGACGCGGTTGGCGACCGGCACGCGCACCTCGTCGAAGTTGACTTGCGCGGTTGGCTGCGAGTGCCAGCCGAGCTTGCGTTCGGGCGCACCGAAACTGACGCCGGGCATGTCGTGATCGATGACGAGGCACGATATGCCCTTGGGCCCATCCTCGCCGGTGCGGACCATGGTCACATAGACGTCGTTCGCGCCGCCGCCCGAGATGAACGCCTTGCTGCCGCTGACGACGTAGTGTTCGCCGTCGCGGACCGCGCGGGTGCGAAGCGCGGCGGCGTCGGAGCCCGAGCCCGGCTCGGTCAGGCAGTAGCTGGCGATCTTGGCCATCGGCACGAGCGCCGGGAGATACCGCGCCTGCAGCTCGGGCGAGCCGAAAGCGTCGATCATCCAGCTCGCCATATTGTGGATCGAGATGAACGCGCTGGTCGACGGGCAGCCATACGCCATCGCCTCCATGATCAGCGCCGCCTCGATCCGTCCCAACCCGATGCCGCCATTCGCTTCGCTGACATAGATCGCGCCGAAGCCGAGCGCGGCGGCGGCCCGGATCGTTTCGACCGGGAACACATGATGCTCGTCCCAGTGCGCCGCATGGGGCGTTATATCGCTCGCGGTGAAGCGCAGCGCGACTTCCTGGATCTCGCGCTGGTCATCGGTCAGGTCGAATTGCATCGTAAGCTCCTAGCAGCCGCCATTAGCACTCGCACCTCGAAACGTCAGCCCCGCTATCGCCGCATCGCCGGGCCCGCTATGCCGCCGTCATGACTAGTGCTGCTGCTATCGTCGACGACCTCGTCCGCCTCCACAGTTCCGCGGTCGCCAGCCTGCGCAACGCGCTCGCCGCCTATCTCGCCGACGGTAGCGTGCCTGCGCCGGGTGCTCGCGCGGCAGGGGCGTTCGCCTATCCCGAGCTGCGGCTGCGCTACCGCGGCGGCGGCGCGGCGCGGCTGATCCGGGCGTATGCGCGGATCACCGTGCCGGGCGACTATGCGACGACGATCACCTGCCCCGAACTGTACCGCGATTACCTGACCCGGCAGCTCGAGCTGCTGATCGCCGACTTCGGTGTCGAGGTCAGCGTCGCGGCTTCGGCGGTCGAGATTCCCTATCCTTACGTCCTCGACGGCGCGACCGATTTGCGGCTCGATACCGTCGCGGCGGCCGAGCTTGCGCGGCATTTCCCGACGACCGAGCTGGCGCACATCGGCGACGAGCTCGCCGACGGGCTGTGGGATATGGCGAGCCATTCGACGCGGCCGCTGGCGCTGTTCGATGCCCCGCGTACCGACTTCAGCCTCGCGCGGCTCAAACACTACACCGGCACCCCGCCCGGCGATGTCCAGCAGTATGTGTTGCTGACCAACTATCACCGCTACGTCGACGAGTTCGTCCGCTGGGCGTGCCGCCAGTTGCGCGAGGACACGCCGTATACCGCGCTGTCGTGCAGCGGTGGGCGGATCATCGATCGCAGCGACCCCGATCCGGCGCATGCTATCGCCGACGGCGCGTGGCGGCGGCACCAGATGCCCGCCTATCACCTGACAGCGCCGGAGCGGGCGGGGATCAGCCTCGTCAACATCGGTGTCGGCCCGGCTAACGCCAAGACGATCACCGATCATCTCGCCGTCTTGCGCCCCGAGGCGTGGCTGATGATCGGCCACTGCGGCGGCTTGCGGCCGAGCCAGACGATCGGCGACTATGTGCTCGCGCACGCCTATCTGCGCGACGACCATGTGCTCGACGACGTGCTGCCGCCCGAGATCCCGATCCCACCGATCGCCGAGGTCCAGCAGGCGCTGACCCAGGCGACCGAGCGCGTCACTGGGCTGGCGGGAGCTGCCGTCAAGCCGCGCCTGCGCACCGGCACCGTCGTCACCACCGACGACCGCAACTGGGAGCTGCGCTTCAGCCGCTCGGCGCTGCGCTTCAACCAGAGCCGCGCGGTCGCCGTCGATATGGAATCGGCAACGATCGCCGCGCAAGGCTACCGCTTCCGCGTTCCCTACGGCACGTTGCTGTGCGTCTCCGACAAGCCGCTGCACGGCGAGATCAAGCTGCCCGGCCAGGCCAACCGCTTCTACGAAGGCGCGATCAGCGAACACCTGCAGATCGGCATCGAGACGATGCAACTGCTCCGCGCCGCCGGCGACCGGCTGCATTCGCGCAAGCTGCGGGCGTTCGACGAGGTGCCGTTCCGGTGACTAAACGTAATTCGCGTCAGGCTGAACCAGCTTGGACGAAATCGGACCTAAACCCCTAAAGCTCTATTTCCCGCGCTCTGTAAGCGCTCCCGTCGACGGGTACCGCCCCGGTTTGGAGACTCTTTCGACACTTAATTCGGCGTTATGGTCCGATTTTGGAGACCCTTCCGACACACCCGCTTCGACGACATTATCCGTGTTTTGCGACTCTTTCGCTACACCCAATTCGGCAATAGCCGGAGCGGAGAGCAACGCCGTTGCATTGGCATGAGAGTGCATATCGGCACCCGAGAAGGCCGACGCCGGTAGTCCGGACGGCTTCGCTGGCGACTCGATCATCATTGACTAATAACCTAATCGGATATATGTAGGACAGCGCTAAATTGTCTTGTGGTTGACGATCTGGTTCACACGGCTTGAACCCAGTCCGCTCATTCCGAGCTGGTCTAGGGATCCCGGCTCGTCGGTCGCGGGTTCCTCGACACGCTCGGAATGAGCGGACTGAGTTCTTCAGTCCTGAGAAGAATACTCTAGAGCGGTTTCCGGCCGTCGTGAATCGAGGGGGCTTCCCACGGGTGCAGTTTCCTGATTCAGGCTTCATGCTGATGAAGGAGGTCGGCCTGGATGGGTCGAGGGCTTTCACAGGAT
>JAYTHJ010000255.1:0-3352 GCA_043732725.1 Sphingomonadaceae bacterium
TGGCGGCGCTTGAAAAGGGTGTCGACGTGTTGATTGCGACGCCAGGCCGGCTGATGGACCTGTTCGGGCGCGGCAAGATCATGCTCAATATGTGCAGCCTGCTGGTCATCGACGAAGCCGACCGAATGCTCGATATGGGCTTCATCCCCGACATCGAGGAAATCTGCACCAAACTGCCGAGCCCGCGCCAGACTTTGCTGTTCTCGGCGACGATGCCTGGCCCGATCAAGAAGCTCGCTGACCGCTTCATGACCGCGCCCAAGACGATCGAGGTCGCGCGCCCGGCCGAATCGAATGCATTGATCGCGCAGTTCGTCGTCGAGACGTCCCCACGCGGCAAGCGCGAGACCCTCCGTAAGCTGCTCCGCGATCCCGACGTCAAGAACGCCATCGTCTTCTGCAACCGTAAGAAGGATGTCCGCGAGCTCGCCGACGTGCTCAAGAAAGCCGGCGTTTCGTCGGGACAGATCCACGGCGACATGGACCAGGCCGACCGCATCCGAGAACTGGACCGCTTCAAGGCCGGCGACATCGTCGTGCTGGTTGCCTCCGATGTCGCGGCGCGCGGGCTCGACGTGCCCGGCGTCAGCCACGTCATCAACTACGACGTGCCGCATCACGCCGAGGACTATGTCCACCGCATCGGGCGGACGGGACGCGCCGGACGGACGGGCGTCGCCTACACGCTGGCGACGCCCGACGAAGCCGACAATCTTCGCGATGTCGAGAAGCTGATCGGTCACGCCATCCCCCGCCACAGCCGCGCCGCCGCCGACGGCAGCGAGGTCGCTAGCGCCGCCGAGCAGATCGCGGTTCCGACCGACGCGTTACCGTTAGATGAGCGCGCGGGCGGCGTTTCCTCGGTTGGGGCGGCGGCTGCGTCCGAAGCAGCCGGAAGCGGCGTAACAGATACCGAGGTGAGGCCCCGCGCCCGTCGGCGTCGCGGACGCGGCAGCCGCGGCAACGCGGGCGAGACTCACGCCGAAGCGCCGGAGGAGGTGCATCGCGAAGCAAACTCAGCCCAAGCCGCTCTCGAACCGGCGCCCCGCGCCCGTTCGCAACCAGCGCCTGAGCCGCGCCGCAGCGCACCGCGCGACGAACCCCGGCGCGACACGCGCTGGCGCGGTGACGGCCGCGAGCCGCGCCGCGACGACCACCGCAATGATCAGGATGGCCCGAATGAAGTCGGCTTCGGCAGCGACGGGCCGCCGGCGTTCATGCTGGTCAAGGCGCGCGGCTAAACCCAGTCGAGCACCCGCGGCTGCTTCAGGAGCTTCGCATGGCTTATAAAGACATCCTGCTGACCGAGAGTTCCGACGTCGTCACGCTGACGTTTAACCGTCCGCAGGCGCTCAACGCGCTGACGACCGACATGCTAGCGGAGACCATCGATGCACTCGACCGGGTGCGGGACGAGGTGCAGGCTGGAACCAGCAAAGCCCGCGTCCTTGTCATCACCGGGGCCGGGCGGGCGTTTTGCAGCGGTGCCGATCTCGCCACCAGCAGTGCCGGTGGCGAACGCGGTGCCCCCGGCAGCGACATGGGGCGCGGGCTCGAAACGCACTTCAACCCGCTGCTTGAGCGGCTGTTCGCGATGCCGCTGCCGGTGCTCTGTGCGGTCAACGGCCCGGCGGCGGGCGCCGGCTGCAGCCTCGCGCTGGCGGGCGACATCGTTGTCGCGGCGGCTTCGGCATACTTCCTGCAGGCCTTCGTCAACATCGGGCTGGTTCCCGATGTCGGCGCGACGTGGCTGTTGCCGCGGCTGGCCGGCAAGGCGCGGGCGCAAGCGATGATGATGCTAGGCGACAAAATCCCCGCCGCGACGGCGCTCGACTGGGGCATGATCTACGCGGTAGCCAGCGACGACGACCTCAAGCCCGCGACCGATAAGCTTTCCGCCCGACTCGCCGTCGGTCCGACGCAGAGCTATGCCTTGATCCGGCAGGGCATCCGCGCCTGCCTCGACGTGCCGCTGACACAGGCGCTGCAGATCGAGCGCCAGCATCAGCGGCTCGCCGGACGCACCGCGGACTTCGCCGAGGGCGTCACCGCCTTCCTGCAGAAGCGCGCGGCGAAGTTCAGGGGCCGCTAGCCGCCCTCGCTCGATATCGGGTGACGAACTGCGCCGCGAACGCCGCCACCCGGCCCGCGCCGATCGAGCTGCGCAGCGCCGCCATCAGCTGCTGGTAGAACCAGACGTTGTGCTCGGTCATCAGCATCGCGCCGAGGATTTCGTCGCTCCGAACCAGATGCGCGAGGTAGGCGCGGCTAACCGAGGCGCACACCGGACAGCCGCAGTCGGCATCGAGCGGCGCGAGCTCCTCGGCGAAGCGCGCGTTGCGCAGGTTAAGCGGGCCGTCGTGCGTGAATGCCTGCCCGGTGCGCCCCGAGCGCGTCGGCAGCACGCAGTCGAACATGTCGACGCCGCGCAACACCGCTCCGACGATGTCGTCGGGCTTGCCAACCCCCATCAGATAGCGCGGGCGGTCGGCTGGCAGCTGCCCACAGGCAAAGTCGAGCACGCCGAACATTGCGTCCTGCCCCTCGCCAACCGCGAGCCCGCCGATCGCGTAGCCGTCGAAGCCGATATCTTGCAGCGCAGCCGCCGATTCAGCCCGCAGGCCTGCGTCCATCGAACCTTGCTGGATACCGAACAGCGCCGACCGCCCAGCATGTTCGTGTCCGCTGTCGAAGCCGTCGCGCGACCGTTTGGCCCAGCGCATTGAGCGCGCCATCGACGCCGACGCCTGGTCGGGCGTCGCCGGGAACGGTGTGCATTCGTCGAACGCCATGACGATGTCCGAGCCGAGCAGCCGCTGGATCTCCATCGACCGCTCGGCGGTGATCACGTGCCGCGAGCCGTCGAGATGCGACTTGAACGTAACGCCGTCCTCGGTGAGTCTGGTTAGCTCGCCCAGCGACATCACCTGATAGCCGCCGCTGTCTGTCAGGATCGGGCGCTCCCAGCCCATGAACGCGTGCAGCCCGCCGAGCCGCGCGATGCGCTCCGCCGTCGGCCGCAGCATCAGGTGGTAGGTGTTGCCGAGGATGATATCAGCACCGGCGGCGCGCACCTCAGCGGCGCGCATCGCCTTGACCGTCGCGGCAGTGCCGACCGGCATGAACGCCGGCGTCGCGATATCGCCGCGCTGCATCGCGATCGTGCCGGCTCGCGCCGCGCCGTCGGTGGCGGCGACGGTGAATGCGAAGCGGGGGCGGGGCAGGGGGGGGGCTGCGGCACCGAGCGTCGTTTGCCTCGGGACTGTGTAATCCGCGCTCACGCCGGTTCGGCACCGGGCCGGAGCTGCCCCATTTTTGCGACTCTTTCGACACACGTAATCCGAGCGCCCGA
>JAYTHJ010000256.1:0-3340 GCA_043732725.1 Sphingomonadaceae bacterium
CCGCGCTCGTGCTGCAGATATTTCAGCGTCGCCTCGCTGCCGTCGACCAGCGCGACGACGATGTCGCCGTCGCGCGCCGTATCGCAGCGCCGCACCAGCGCATAATCGCCGTCGAAAATACCCGCCTCGATCATCGAATCACCTGAGACTTCGAGCGCATAATGCTCGCCCGGCCCAAGCAGCGCCGCGGGGACCGACAGCGAACGGTCGCTTTCGAGCGCCTCCATCGGCAGACCCGCTGCGATCCGCCCGTGTAGCGGCACCTCGATAACGTCGTTAGCCGGGATCTGCGGGCCTCGTTCACGACCGAAGTCGCCGTGGATTACCGTGCTTACCGAAGCAGCGCTAGCGACCGCTGGCGACGACTTGCGAGCCTCGTTCGACAGTTCGGGCATCCGCAGCACTTCGAGCGCACGGGCCCGGTTCGGCAGGCGGCGGATAAACGCGCGTTCCTCGAGTGCGCTGATCAGCCGGTGGACGCCAGACTTCGACTTGAGGCCGAGCGCGTCCTTCATCTCCTCGAACGACGGCGACACGCCGCCGTCATGCAAGCGGGCGTCGATGAAAGTCAGAAGGTCGTGTTGCTTGCGCGTCAACATGCCCGCGGCTCCTGCTGATGGAACTAATAGCGAACGTTTAGGCAACGGTTAGAACGGTGTCAACCAGTTTGGCTAGTATCGATCCGTAAACAATCGATTTCTTCACCGGCAGTTATCGCGCTCGCATGTGGCGTGCGGACGATGAGCACGTTCGCGGCCGCCAGCGTCCGCAGCATGCCGCTGTCCTGAACGGCGGCCGGGGTGACGTCACCTCCGCTTGACACACCGCGCAGGTAATATTGACGCGCGCCATTGGCGGGCAGCGCGACGACCGAGCGCGCGCGGGACAGTCGCGGCAGCGGCACTGGGTCACCCAGCCAACGCCGCAGCATCGGCAGCACGAACAGCTGCGCGCAGACGAACGCCGACACCGGGTTGCCCGGCAGCCCGACGACCTGCGCGCCGTTAAGCCGCCCGGCCAGCATCGGCTTGCCAGGGCGGAGGGCCAGCCTCCAGAAGTCGATCGTCGCGCCGAGATCACGCAACACTGGCAGTACGAGATCGTGATCGCCGACCGACGCGCCGCCGATCGTGACGATGAGGTCGGCATGCGTCAGCGCGGCGATGGCGCTGCCGAGTTCGTGCCGGTCGTCACGCGCGATACCGGCATCGATGACCGACGCCCCGGTCGCTTCGAACAGCGTCGCGAGCATGACACCGTTTGAGCTTACGATCTGGTCGCGGCCGGGTTGTATACCCGGCGGAACAAGCTCGTTGCCGGTCGCGAGTAGTGCGACGACCGGACGGCGGTGGACCTCGACGACACCGTACCCCGCGGCCGCGAGCAGCGCGAGCCGCGCCGGGCTGAGCCGGATGCCAGCGTCGAGCAGCGCATCGCCGGTGCCGAAATCGAGCCCGGCGCGCCGAATATGCGCGCCCTCGAACGGCGGACCGTCGCGCGTCAGCCGGAGCGCGTCGCCGGTGCGCGCGACATCTTCTTGCACGACAACGGTGTCGGCCCCGGCGGGTAACGGCGCGCCGGTCAGGATGCGCGCCGCTTCGCCTCCGCCAATGTGGCCGTCGAAGCGCCGCCCGGCGGCCGCCTCACCGATAACCGTCCACGGCCCCGCGCGGTCGGCCCAGCGGATCGCATAGCCGTCCATCGCCGAGGCGTCGAACGGCGGCTGGGTGCGCAGCGCCGCATAGTCACGCGTGAGATACCGGCCCGCCGCGGCGCGCAACGGCACTGCTTCGCAAGCCAGCGGCGCGATGCCGGCGAGCAGCTGCGCCTGCGCCGCCTCGACTGCCAGCAGCGTCATCGAGACGGCCGGTAACTACATCGCTTCACAGCGCGCTGCTGTCGCCAGCAGGCGGGCCTGCGATCCAGTCGCCTGAGCGTCCGCCGTACTTGGCGAGCAGGCGCACGCTCTCGATGGCCATGCCGCGGTCGAGCGCCTTTGCCATGTCATAGATCGTCAGCAGCGCGAGGGTGACCGCGGTCAGTGCCTCCATTTCGACGCCGGTGGTGTAAGTCGTGCGCACCGTCGCGGTCGCGCGGATGCCGTGGGCCTCGACCGTCAGATCGAGCTCGACGCCGTTGATCGGCAGCGGATGGCAGAGCGGGATCAGCTCGGCGGTGCGTTTCGCCGCCATGATCCCGGCGATGCGCGCCACCGCGAGCACGTCGCCCTTCGCGACCGCACCGGTCCGGATTGCCGCGAGTGCAGTCATGTCGATCCGGATGAAACCTTCGGCGACCGCCGTTCGCGCGGTCGCGGGCTTGGCCGAGACGTCGACCATGCGCGCCGCACCGGCGGCAGTGAGATGCGTCAGACTCACGCGGCCAACCCGAGCAGCGTCCGCGTCGCGGCGGTGACGTCGGCCTGCGCCATCAGCGCCTCGCCGACGAGGAAGCTGGTGATGCCCGCATCGCGCTGCAGCCGGAGCAGATTGACGTGGTGCTTGAAGCCGCTCTCGCCGACGAGCAGGTAATCGGCAGGCACTTCAGCGGCGAGCGCGATCGAGGTTTGCAGGTCGACCTGCAAAGTTTTCAGGTTTCGGTTGTTGATCCCTAGTAGCCGCGTCTGCAGCCGCAGCGCCCGGTCGCGCTCGGCCGCGTCGTGCACCTCGACCAGCACGTCCATGCGAAGCTCGTGCGCTGCCGCCTCGAGCTCGGACGCATGGGTATTCGACAGCGCCGCCATGATCAGCAGGATGCAGTCGGCTCCGAGGCCGCGCGCTTCGACGATCTGGTAGGGATCGACCATGAAGTCCTTGCGCAGCACCGGCAGCGCGACCGCGGCGCGGGCGGCGACGAGATCGTCGTCGGCGCCGTGGAACCACGTCCGTTCGGTCAGCACCGACAGGCAGGTCGCGCCGCCTGCAGCATAGGCTTGCGCCAGCGCGGTTGGATCGAAGTCGGCGCGGATCACCCCCCGCGACGGACTGGCGCGCTTAATCTCGGCGATCAGCCCGAAGCGCCCGTCGGCGCGGGCCGTGCGGAGCGCAGCCTCGAAGCCACGGACCGGGGTTGCAGCTGCCGCACACGCTTCGACGGCGGCAAGCGGGGCAGCCGCCTTGCACACGGCGATGTGATCCCGTGTCGTCGCTACGATCTCGGCAAGTGTATCGGTCACACGAACTCCCTCCAGCGCTGCACCAGCGCCCGCGCCGCGCCGCTGTCGACTGCCGCGGCGGCGTGCGCCGCGGCCCCGCGCCAGTCATGGGTTGCACCGCCAGCGCCAGCAACGAGCAAGGCGGCGGCGGCATTGAACAGCACAATATCGCGATAGGCTCCCGGC
>JAYTHJ010000257.1:0-3338 GCA_043732725.1 Sphingomonadaceae bacterium
CCTGAACGCCCATACCGGGGCGACGATTGCGACTTTCGACGCGCCGGCTCGCACCGACGAGGTACTCTGGGATGTAAAACATCGCCGTATCTACGTGCTTGGGGGCGAGGGCTATATCGGCGTGCTTCAGCAGCGCTCGGCAGATGACTATGTCGAACTGCCGCGGCTGGCGACCGCGCCGGGTGCCAAGACCGGCATCATGATTCCCGAGACCGGCACGCTTTACGTCGCCGCTTCACCGGGCGACAGCGGAGCAACGGCAACCATCCTGCGCATCGATACCGGAGCTTGAGTTGGCCCGCGTCCTGTTGCTGATCGGATTGGTGGGGGCGACCGCGCCGCCACCTCGTCGACCCGTCGCGCGCGATCGGTCGCGGGCCATTAGGCGCAGATTTTAAGACCTTCCGGGACAACAGCTTCACGGAACTGACGGATTCAATCAGCCAAGCAAGCATGACGGAGACGGCTCGCCGACCACCGGAAGAAGACTTTGACGACAAATCAGACTGATGGGGAGATGTCATGATACATGCAACTGTCAAGCACGTCGGGGCCGCGCTGCGGTTATCGACAGCTCTCGCCGGTATCCTTGGTGCGTGGCCGGCAAGTGCGCAAAGCCCGGGCGCGGTTCCGCCTGGCCCGGCAAATAGGACCGCAGCGGTACCAATGGCTGCCCATGCGGAAGCGACGATCGTCGTCACCGGGTCGGCGCTGCCGACCTCGCCAGATGCCGTGGTGGTCCCGGTGAGAATCATCGATGCCGAGGCGATCGCCAAAGGCGGTGTCCAGAACAACGTACTCGAGATTCTGAGAAAGCAACTGCCGCTGTTCGCCGGGCGCTCAAACGCCGGTAACAGCAACGCCAACAACACCAACCAGAACACCGCCGGCGGGTCGCAAATCCAGTTGCGAAACCTCGACACGCTGGTGCTCGTCGACGGCCGTCGCGTGGCGATCAACGCCATAGCCGGCCTTGGCGGCAAAGTCTTCGTCGACGTCAGCCAATTTCCGGCGGCGGCGGTCGAGCGGCTCGAAGTGCTGACCGATGGTGCATCGGCAATCTATGGCTCGGACGCGATCGGCGGCGTCATCAACGTCATCTTGCGGAAAGACTTCGAGGGCGGTATCGCCAACGCGCGCAGCGGCGTCACCGGCGGCGACTATATCGAGCAACAGGCTTCGCTGCTGCTCGGCCACAATTTCGGACCGAGGATCAATCTTACGGCATCGGGCAGCTACACGCGTTCGACCCCGCTCTACCAGGATACTCGCGCCTTCGCTTCGCCGTTCTTCTCGACTTCGACCGCGGTGCCGGGGGCGGTCGGCACGAATGCGCTCGCGCCCGGCCTCAACAGCCCGAGACAGACCAATCCGACCGGCACCGCGGCGATCGCGACCGGCATCGCGCAGCTTGTCGCCAACGGCACCTACCAGGCATTCGGGCCGAGCACGTCGCTGGGCGGCGTGCCCATCGCCGGAACCGGCATCGGCGGCACCTACGACTTGTCGCGGGTGCAGACGCTGCTGCTAGGTCAGGAGCAGAAGGCGGCATCGGGCGCGCTCAACGTCGAGGTCATCGAAGGCGGTGCGCTCAATTTATTCGTCGACGCGCAATATGCCGACAATCGCAGTAACACGCGCTTCAAGCCAGTCACTGTTGGCGAGACGGTCCCGCAAAATGCGCCCTTCAACCCGGCCGTCGGACCGCTCGGCGTCACCTTTGGCAACATCAGCAATCCCAAACGCTACGACACTCGCAGCGAGTCTTTCCGCGTCGACGCGGGCTTGCGCGGCAAAGTCGAGTTTATCGGCAAGGACTGGAACTGGGAGGCGGCGTATGTTCATTCGACCGACCGGCTACGTCAATACCAGAGCAATGTCGTGTTCAAGCCCAACCTCGACCGGGCCGTCGCCGGCGGGTTCGACGCCGCCGGCAATACCGTCGTTGGTGGTGGCTTCGCCAAGGTGTTCAGCGCACCCGACATCACGAGTCCGCTGGCACTTGTCCCCGCGCTTGATCCGTTCGCGCGCAATCCGAACGCGACGACGCTTTCGTATGTCTATGCGACACAACCGATCTACGCGTTCAGCCGGCTCGACTCAGCCGACGGCAAGATCGTCGGTACTTTGCCGGGGCTGCCGGCGGGGCGTATCGGCATCGCCGTCGGCGCCGCCTATCGCGTCGAGAGACTGACGGGCAGTACCGACGCCAGCGGCAGCGTCCACGGGCCGTCGGCCGGCAGCTATGTGGGGGGCCAGTCGGCCGATCCGTTTTCGAAGTCACGCCGGATCACCTCGGAATACGGCGAAATTCGCGTGCCGGTGACGAGCGCCGACTGGAACCTGCCGGGGCTATACGCGCTCGACCTGATCGGCGCGGTTCGCCACGAACATTATAGCGACGCTGGTAATTCGACGGTGCCTAAGATCGGCTTCCGCTGGCAACCATTGAGCCGGCAGGTGACCATCCGCGGAGCCTATGCGCGTTCGTTTACCGCGCCGACGCTCTATGCCGAATACGGCCCGACCAACAATCGCCTCGCCGGTACCGGCATCATCCCCGCCGCTTTCCCGGGGCTGCCCGCCGGGTTGTCGCCGGTGCAGGACGGCAACAACCCGAACCTCGGACCATCGAAAGCCAAGTCGATTTCGCTCGGCACGACGATCAAGCCCGACTTTATCCCGCATCTCCGCGCCGACCTCGAATATTCGAACATCTACGAGACCGGGCAAGCCGCAGGCATCGGCTTCAGCAACATCTTCCTCGACGTTAATCAGAAGGGTGCCGCGTCACCGTTTGCCGGTAACATCGCGCAGGGTAACTTCCCCGGGCAGCCGGGCGCGACGCCGTTCGTCAATCCGGGCGAGCTGCGCGCTTATCTCGCTGCCAATCCGGCCAACTACAACAATGTCTATGCGATCGACCGCTTTACCAATCTCGCCGGAATCAAGGTCCAGGCGCTGAACTGGAACATCAACTACGCTGTAGCGACGGCGCATTCGGGGACGTTCACCCTCGATACCACCCAAGCCTATTTCATCACCTACAAGTACAAGGCGCTGCCATCGCAGAATTACTATGAATATGCTGGCACCGCGACCAACGGCGGCACCGGCGTCCAAGGTACGCTGACACGTTACCGCGCATATACGACGGTCGACTGGAATTTCGAGCATATAGACCTGATCGTGGCAAACACCTACGTCTCGGCGGTGACCGACTATGGTACCGGCGGCATCACTTATGCGACCAATGCCGCGAAGATCCCGCCGACCGCATTCGCCGGGCGGATCAAATCGTATATGTCGTGGGACGTTCGGCTTGCCGTGCGGCCGGG
>JAYTHJ010000258.1:0-3334 GCA_043732725.1 Sphingomonadaceae bacterium
ACCTACGACAAGCTGGGCATCGTCTACGAGCACCGGCTGATCGACGACCTCGTCGCCTCTGCGCTGAAATGGTCGGGCAAATTTATCTGGGCCTGCAAAAACTACGACGGCGACGTTCAATCGGACATGGTCGCTCAAGGGTTCGGCTCGCTTGGCCTGATGACGTCGATACTCATGACGCCCGACGGCAAGACCGTCGAGGCCGAGGCGGCGCACGGCACGGTGACGCGCCACTATCGTATGCATCAGCAGGGCAAGCCTACGAGTACCAACCCGATCGCCTCGATCTTCGCATGGACCGGCGGCTTGAAACACCGCGGCAAGCTCGACGGCACGCCAGCGGTGACGCACTTCGCAGAAACACTCGAGCGCGTCTGCATCGAAACCGTTGAAGGCGGCGCGATGACCAAGGACCTCGCACTACTCGTCGGTCCCGATCAGGCCTGGCTAACCACCGAGCAGTTTTTCGAAGCGATCCGCGCCAATCTCGACGCGGCAATGATGGTCGCCGTCGCGGCGTAGCGCCAGGACTCTCTTTCAGTAAGGCTCAACTAGCCAACCCGCTCACCCCGAGCTTGTAGAGGGACCCCTGCTCTACGATCCTAGGTTCCACGACAAGCTCGGGATCCGCGGATTGGATTTAATCTTAAAGAAAAGAGTTCAGCCGCCGGGGAACTCGCGCCACGGATATTTTACGCAGCGATGGCGGCTTCGCCCAATGCGGCGCGCACGGCATCGATCGCGGCAGCCGCCTGCGCGCCATCGGGGCCGCCCGCCTGTGCCATATCGGGTCGCCCGCCACCGCCCTGCCCGCCAACAGCCGCTGCCGCCACACGAACGAGGTCGACGGCGCTAAAGCGTGACGTAAGGTCATCGGTAACCCCGATGGCGACAGCGGCGCGGCCGTCGTTGACGGCGACGACGGCGACGATGCCTGAGCCGAGCCGCTGCTTGTGGTCGTCGACCAACCCCCGGAGGCTCTTCGCATCGAGCCCGTGGACGACACGCCCGACAAAGTTGCTGCCGCCGATCAGTTCGACCGGCCCGGCTGCGACTTCGCTCCCAGGCCCCGGCAATCCCCTCGCGTCGGCACCGCTCGAGCCACCGAGCGCGAGCTGGCGCCGGGCGTCGGCGAGGTCGCGTTCGAGCCGCTTACGCTCGTCGACCAGCGCGACGATCCGGGCCGGAACCTCGTCGGGCCGCGAACGGAGTGCCGTCGCCGCGGCCTTGAGCCTGTCTTCCTGAACCGTCAGAAAGGTGCGCGCCGCCTCGCCGGTAAGCGCCTCGATACGGCGGACGCCGCTGGCGACGGCGCTTTCGCCGATGATCTTGAACAGTCCGATATCGCCGAGCGCGCCGACGTGCATACCGCCACATAGCTCAGTCGAATAGCTCACCTCGTCGTCGACCCGGCCCATCGACAGGACGCGGACTTCGTCGCCGTATTTCTCGCCGAACAGCGCCATCGCCCCCGCCGCGATCGCCGCATCGGGCGTCATCAGGCGGGTCGTGACCAGGGCGTTGTGACGGATCTGCGTGTTCACGTCGGTCTCGACTACGGCGAGCTCGGCCGCAGTCAGAGCGCGCGGCTGGCTGAAGTCGAAGCGCAGGCGATCGGGCGCGACGAGCGAGCCCTTCTGCGTCACATGGTGACCGAGCTGGTGGCGCAATGCGGCATGCAGCAAATGCGTCGCCGAGTGATTGGCGCGTAACTGCAGCCGCCGCTCGACATCGACCGTCAACGTAACGATATCGCCGACCGCAAGATGTCCGCGCTCGACGCGGGCATGATGGACATGGAGCTTGCCAAGAGGTTTCGAGGTGTTGCTGACGGTCAATTGCAAGCCGACGTCGCCAGTGATCCGCCCGGCATCGCCAATCTGGCCGCCCGACTCCGCGTAGAAAGGTGTCTGGTTAACGAGCACTGCGACGTCGTCGCCGCCGCTGGCGTGGTCGACGCGCGCGCCGCCTTGGATCAGCGCGACGACCTGTGCCTGCGCAGTGTCGCTGGCGTAGCCGACGAACTCGGTCGCGCCATACTGATCCACGAGGTCGAACCATAAGCTGTCCGAGGCTTGCTGGCCCGAGCCGGTCCATGCGGCGCGCGCGGCGCGGCGCTGCTCAGTCATCGCGGCTTCGAAGCCGCCGCGATCGATTTCGAGGCCACGCTCGCGAAGTGCATCCTCGGTCAGATCATAAGGAAAGCCGAAGGTGTCGTAGAGCTTGAATACCACCGCGCCGGACAGAACAGCGCCGGGCTGCATCCCGGCAGTCGCGGTCTCGAGCAGGCGCAAGCCGTTATCGAGTGTGCGGCGGAACTGCGTCTCCTCAAGCTGCAGCGTTGCTTCGATCAGCGGCTGTGCGCGAATCAGTTCAGGATAGGCATTGCCCATCGCCGCGCTGAGCGCCGGGACCAGCCGGTGCAGCAGCGGCTCGGCGGTGCCGAGCAGATGCGCGTGGCGCATGGCGCGGCGCATGATCCGGCGCAGCACATAGCCTCGGCCTTCATTCGACGGCAGCACGCCATCGGCGATCAGGAAGCCGCTGGTGCGCAGGTGATCGGCGATGATCCGGTGCGCGGCCTTGAATGCGCCGTCGGTCGCTGTCCCGGTCAGTTCGCCGCTTGCTGCGATCAGCAAGCGGAAGGTGTCGGTCTCGAAATTGTCGTGGGTCCCCTGCAGTACGGCGGCGACACGTTCGAGGCCCATGCCGGTATCGATCGACGGCCGCGGCAGCTCGAGGCGGGTCGTGGCATCGACCTGCTCATACTGCATGAAGACGAGATTCCAGATCTCGACGAAACGGTCGCCGTCCTGCTCGGGCGAGCCGGGCGGCCCACCGGCGATGTGAGGGCCGTGGTCGTAGAAAATTTCCGAACATGGACCACACGGGCCGGTCTCGCCCATCGACCAGAAATTGTCGTTAGTGGCGATGCGGATGATGCGGTCGTCGGGCAGCCCCGTGATCACTTTCCACAAGTCGAAGGCTTCATCGTCGGTATGATAGACCGTGACGATGAGCCGGTCGGGGTTGATGCCCCATTCGCGTGTCAGCAGCGTCCATGCGTGTTGAATCGCGTCGTGTTTGAAATAGGCCCCGAACGAGAAGTTACCGAGCATTTCAAAGAATGTATGGTGGCGCGCGGTGTAGCCGACGTTGTCGAGATCGTTGTGTTTGCCGCCGGCGCGGACACATTTTTGCGATGACACCGCGGTCGCGTAACGGCGCGTCTCAAGTCCGGTAAAGACGTCCTTGAACGGTACCATGCCGGCGTTGACGAACATCAGCGTCGGATCGTTCTGCGGAACCAGCGGCGCCGACGAGACGACATGAT
>JAYTHJ010000259.1:0-3331 GCA_043732725.1 Sphingomonadaceae bacterium
TGTGTCGACGCTGATGAAGAAGATGGCGATCGCGGCGATCTACCGGCGGCCGAACATCTCGAAGCCGGCGTCGTGACACAAGGCCTACCCCTATCTGCTGCGCAAGTTGGCAGTGACGCGACCCAACTAGGTATGGGCGACGGATATCACCGACATCCCGATGGCGCGCGGCTTCGTCTACCTCATCGCCATCGTCGACACCTCGCGTTCATCGGCGAGACCGGAGCCAGCACCAAGATAGCGCGGTTGCACGGCCGAGCGCCGCGCGGCCAGCGTCTGAGAGCGAGCATCCCTCATGGCCATTGGAAAACGACGACGCTCGTCGGCGCGCTACGCCTGACCGGCATGACCGCACCGATGGTCCTCAATGGGCCAATCAATGGAGACTGATACCTAGCCTACACGAAGCAGGTTCTGATCCCTACGCTCAGCCCCGGCGATAGCGTCATCATCGACAACCTGCCGGCGCACAAGGACCCTGCAGTCCGCGAAGCCATCGAGGCGTCAGGCGCGAAGCTGCTCTTCCTTCCGCCTTACTCGCCCGACTTCAACCCGATCGAGAACGCCTTCGCCAAGCTCAAAGCCCTGCTCCGCAAGGCCGCCGCCCGCACTGTCGATCAACTCTGGACCGCCATTGGCCAAATCATCGACGCCTTCACACCCGCTGAATGCGCCAACTACCTCAGACACGCAGGATATGATGCATACTGATCGGAAAATAATCCGAACTTTTCTAAACATTCACGATACCCTGTTGCCGCTGATCGCCTTCGAAATCGCCTTTCGCAAGTCTGGCTCAGCTCGGCGGCACCCCACCGGCAGCGGGTTCGATCAACCGTCCGTCCATGCCGAGGTTGACGATCGGGGTCGAGTTGGCGAGCGCGAAGCCGTTGGCCTTGAGGTCGGGGACGATCTTGAACAGAAGGTCGCTTCGGACGCCGTAGACGTCGCGCGCCGACGGCACATAGGCGATGCTGGTGAATTCGAGCCCGCCGTCGCGAGCGTCGGTCAGGTAGACCGCCGGAGCGGGCTCGGCGAGCACCTTGGGATGCGCGGCGATATGCGCGATGAGCAGGTCGCGCAGCGCGAGCGGATCGGCATCGTCGTTGACCCGCAGCACGATGCGGATACGGCCGAGCGATCCGGCGTGGGTGACGTTGCGCACCGTCTTGGTGATCAGGTCGAGATTGGGGACGATTAGCCGCGATCGGTCCTTCATCTCGATCTCGGTGGCGCGGACGCTGACCCGGCGGACATCGCCCTCGAGATCGCCGATGGCGATCCAGTCGCCGACCTTGACCGGGCGCTCGATCATCAGGATCAGTCCTGAGACGAAGTTGCTGACCACCGACTGCAAACCGAAGCCGATGCCGATAGACAGCGCGCCGGCGAACAGCGCGATGCGGTCGAGACTGAGACCAAGAAAACTGCAGGCGAAGACCAGCGCGAGGATTGCCCCGAGATAGCTGACCAGCGTCGCGAGCGAGGCGCGGACGCCGATATCGAGCGCTGTCGCCGGAAGATAGCGCGCCTCGAGCCAGTGTCGGATGCTGCGCGTTACCAGCAGTCCGACGAACAGGATGACGATACCGCCGACGATCGTGCCCGGCGAGATCACCGTCTGGCCGATGTGGATGACGAGGTCGTTCGAGGTAATGCGGCCAAAGACGTCGCTGGCGCTCGCCCCGAATGGCGCGACGATCAGCGTCCAGCCGAATAACAGCAGCGCCATTTGCGCCAGCCCCGACAACAGGATGCCGAGTTGGCGCAGTGCCGCTTCCGACACGCCGACCGCGAGCTGAATACTGCGCCCGAACCGCGATTCCGGCCCGAGCACCGCCGGGAACAAGTCGTCACTGAGCCGCACCGTGACGAATAGCCCGGCGAGCACGACTGCGATCCACACCAGCTCGCGGACGATGAAGCCGGCGAGCGCCTGATAGCCGATCAGCACTGCGGCGGCGGCAGCGATCACCGCCAGCCATGCCGCAAGGCCGGCGATGGTCCATGATAGCTGCGAACCGCGGCTTGCCGAGCTCGGGCCGCTTGCCTGAGCTAGCGGGAGCGGCGACGGGGTCGCCAGCGTGGCATCAGCGGGCGATGCAAGCTGGCCGTGCCCGGCAACGGCCAGCGTCCGCGCGATGACCAGCAGCGCGACAACCAGCATGGCGCAGTTGCTCGCAACCGATCCCGCGAGGCTCAGCCCGAGCGCGCTGTGCAGCCCGGCGATCAGGTTGCCGACGGCGACCACCGCCGCGATCAGCAGCGGATACGGCCGCAGCCGGACGGCGAGCGCCTCGGGGATGGACAACAGCCGGCGCTCGGCGTGATCGGCGGCAAGCAGCGCCCGCCCGAGCCCGGCGACGAGCGCGGCGAAGACTGCGACACGCAGCACGAGCAGCGTCAGCCGCACGAATGGGGCCGTCAGCGCGGCGGTCTCCAGTAACACCGAGCGCAATAAATATCCTGCGGCAAGCGTCGTCAGCACGCTTATCACGACCAGCCAAGCGATCAGCAGCGACCGCGCCAGCCGGACCGTTGCTACCGTTGCCGCCGCGCGCCGTTGGCCCAGACCGGCCAGTAGCCGCCGTCCCGGCACAATGATCAGGATCGCCGCGATCAGCGCCACCAGCTGTTCGATGGCGACCACCGGCCGCGCTTGCGACGCCGTCAGGGCGCGCAGCTCAGCGGCGCCAGCCGCCGACAGCCGTTGGAGATCGCCGGGCAGCGCCACCGCGAAGTCGCGCCACAGGAACGGGCTGAAAATCGAACGGCTCGGCGTCCACAGCCGCGTCGAGAACAGCGCGCGACGGCGGTCCTCGATCCGGGCCGTCAACTGATCGAGCTCGACGGTGAGCAGCTTCGCGTGCTTGAGCTCGGCATCGACCATCTCACGCTGATGCAGCACTTGCGCGCGCTGCTGGCTTATCTCCGTCGCTTCGGGTGGCTGCCCGGCAGCGGGTGGCAGCCCCAGCTCGGCGAGCTGCGCGTCGAGCGCGGTTAGCTGCGGCGTCAGTACCGCCACCGCGGCGTCGAACGCGTCGTCGGCGGGGATCAGCTCGGCGCCGCGCGCCTGCAGCGCCGCATCGTCGAGTCCGCGCGGTGCCACCGCCGTCTCGACCGCGCGCAGCCGCGCCTGTGCAACATCGACTTGCACCGCGACGGCTGTCGTATCCACCGACGTTTGCGCGTCGACGATACCTGCCGTCAGTAAAGCCAAGCCGCAGCCGGCCAAAGTCGCCCAGCGGCGAAGCGGGGTGATGTTCATGGCGGTCCATAGGACGCCGGTCCGGCGCTGACCAGCCGCGGGCAGTCGTGTGATTTCACTCTG
>JAYTHJ010000260.1:0-10846 GCA_043732725.1 Sphingomonadaceae bacterium
TCCTTATAGTCCCGCAACGTGGACATCAGGATCGCATGGCCTTCCGCCAGCATCGGCAGCTTGTCGACCGTCGCCATTTTCTCAAAACCTTTCGTCCGCCCTGCCTATGCCTTCGCCGAGTGGCTGACCCACCGCGAGCGGCATCGTCGTTCGTTCGGCCGACTTAGTCGAGTGCTGAATAGTAGGATTGCAACGACCGCACTTCAAGCGGCCGTTGTTTCAACGCCGCAATCGCCTGAACGGCTGCAACGCTTGCCGCTGCAGTGGTGAAATAAGGTACCTTGCCGTACAGCGCCGAGGCGCGGATCGAGGCGCTGTCCTTCAACGACTGGACGCCCTCGGTCGTGTTCACCACCAGCGCGACCGCCCCGTCCTTGACCCGGTCGACGATATGCGGACGCCCCTGCGCGACCTTGTTGACCGCGCTCACCGCGATGCCTTCGCCAGCCAGATAGCGCGCGGTACCATCGGTGGCGATCAGCGCGAACCCCATCGCCACGAGCTGCCGCGCCGCTTCGAGAATCACCGGCTTGTCGCTGTCCTTGACCGACACGAATACCGTTCCGGCCATCGGCAGCACGGTGCCGACGCCGAGCTGCGCCTTGGCAAACGCCATCGCGAAATCGGTATCGATTCCCATGACTTCGCCGGTCGACTTCATCTCGGGTCCGAGCACCGGGTCGGCTCCCGAAAAGCGCCCGAACGGGAACGCCGCTTCTTTGACGGCGATATGCGTCCACGCCGGGCGCCTGAGGTCGAAGCTCGCGAGGCTTTCGCCCGCCATCACCCGTGCCGCGATCTTGGCGATCGGCAGACCCGTTGCCTTGGCGACAAACGGCACGGTCCGTGAGGCGCGCGGATTGACCTCGATGATATAGACCAGCCCGTTCTTGACCGCGAACTGGACGTTCATCAGCCCGCGCACCTCGAGCGCGCGCGCCAAGAGCTCGGTCTGCCGCTCGATCTCGGCGATGATCGCAGGCGACAGCGAGTATGGCGGCAGCGAGCAGGCGCTATCGCCCGAATGCACCCCCGCCTCCTCGATGTGCTGGAGCACGCCGGCGACGAACACTGTGTCACCGTCGGCCAGCGCGTCGACATCGACCTCGATCGCGTCGCGCAGATAACGGTCGATCAGCACCGGCGAGCCGTCGGAGACTTGCACCGCCTCGCGAATATAGACTTCGAGCTGCGCGGTGGTCTCGACGATCTCCATGGCGCGCCCGCCGAGCACGTACGACGGCCGCATCAGCACCGGATAACCGATGCGCTCTGCGACCGCGACGGCCTCATCGCGGGTACGGGCGATGCCGTTCTCGGGCTGGCGCAACCCTAGCCGCTCGATCAGTGCGGCGAAGCGCTCGCGGTCCTCGGCGAGGTCGATGTTGTCGGGCGAGGTGCCTAGGATCGGGATACCGGCGTCCTTGAGCCGCTGCGCGAGCTTCAGCGGCGTCTGCCCGCCGAGTTGGACGATGACGCCCTTGAGCGTGCCGTTGCGCTGTTCGACGGCCAGCACTTCAAGCACGTCCTCGCCGGTCAGCGACTCAAAATACAGCCGGTCCGAGGTATCATAGTCGGTCGATACCGTCTCGGGGTTGCAGTTGATCATGATCGTCTCGTAGCCCGCGTCACCGAGCGCGAAGCAGGCGTGGCAGCAGCAATAGTCGAACTCGATCCCCTGCCCGATCCGGTTCGGCCCGCCGCCCAGGATGACGACCTTATCGCGCGCGGTGGGATTGCTCTCGCACTCGGGCTCGCCGAAACTCGGCGCCTCATAGGTCGAATACATATACGGGGTCTTCGCCTCGAACTCGGCGGCACAGGTGTCGATGCGCTTGAACACTGGGCGAACGCCGAGCGCATGGCGGGCGGCGGTCACCGCCGCCTCGCGCTGACCGGCGAGCGTCGCCAGCCGGGCATCCGAAAAGCCCATCGCCTTCAGGCGGCGCAGGCCCTGCGCGTCACCGGGTAGCCCGGCGTCACGGACGTCAGCTTCCGCTGCAATGATTTCCGCCATCCGACTGAGAAACCACGGTTCATAGAAAGTGATCGCGTGGATACGCTCGACCGACCACCCGGCCCGCAACGCCTGCGCCGCGACGCGCAGCCGGTCCGGCGTCGGCAGCGACAGTGCGGCGGCGATCTCGTCATCGCTGGCCTCGGCGAGCGCCTCGATTTCGTTGAAGCCGGTCAGCCCGGTTTCGAGCCCGCGCAAGGCCTTCTGCACGCTTTCAGGGAACGTCCGCCCGATCGCCATGACTTCGCCGACCGACTTCATCGCGGTCGACAGCAGGTTCGACGCGCCCTTGAACTTCTCGAAGGCGAAACGCGGGATCTTGGTCACGACATAGTCGATCGTCGGTTCGAACGCGGCCGGCGTCGCGCCGGTGATATCGTTGCGTATCTCGTCGAGCGTGTAGCCGATCGCGAGCAGCGCCGCGACCTTGGCGATCGGGAAGCCGGTCGCCTTCGAGGCCAGCGCCGACGAGCGGCTGACGCGCGGGTTCATCTCGATGACCACCAGGCGGCCGTCCTTGGGATTGACCGCAAACTGGACGTTCGAGCCGCCGGTCTCCACCCCGATCTCGCGCAGGCAAGCGATGCTCGCATTGCGCATGATCTGATATTCCTTGTCTGTCAGCGTCAGGATCGGCGCGACGGTAATCGAGTCGCCGGTATGGACCCCCATCGGGTCGATATTCTCGATGCCGCAGATGATGATGGCGTTGTCGGCGCGGTCGCGCACGACCTCCATCTCATACTCCTTCCAGCCGAGCACCGACTCCTCGACCAGCACCTCGGCGGTCGGCGAGGCGTCGAGCCCGCCGGTCACGATGTCGATGAACTCCTGCCGGTTATAGGCGATACCGCCGCCGGTCCCGCCCATCGTGAACGACGGCCGGATGATCGACGGCAGCCCAACGAATTCGAGTGCTTCGAGCGCTTCGCTAACACTGTGCGCGATCCGGCTGCGCGGACTATCGAGACCGATCGCGCTCATCGCGTCGCGGAACTTGAGCCGGTCCTCGGCCTTGTCGATTGCCACCGCATCGGCGCCGATCAGCTCGACATGGTACCTGTCGAGCGTGCCGTCGCGCGCCAGCGCCAGCGCGGTATTGAGCGCCGTCTGTCCGCCCATCGTCGGCAACACCGCATCGGGCCGCTCGAGTGCGATGATTTTGGCGACGACCGCGGGCGTGATCGGTTCGACGTAGGTCGCATCCGCCATGTCGGGATCGGTCATGATCGTCGCCGGGTTCGAGTTGACGAGGATGATCCGGTAACCCTCGGCCTTCAGCGCCTTGCACGCCTGCGTCCCCGAATAATCGAATTCGCACGCCTGCCCGATGATAATCGGACCCGCGCCGATGATCAGGATCGAGGTGAGGTCGGTGCGTTTGGGCATCAAATATCAATCTCAGATAGTTGATGCGGACGCAGTAACATCGCCATGCCTAAGTTGAGCGAGAGGGTAACATCTGGACTGAACTTTTTGATAGGCTTACGAGCGCTAGCCGAAGCTATAGTAACTAATGACCCTTCTACTTTTTTCACTAGCAAACCGTGCGGTTTATTGACTACATTTGCGATCTTAAACCCATTTCCGTTTGCAATCGCAGGTACCAATTCATCGAATAAACTTGTGCGAAGCTGCCTGATTACGTTCCCAACATAGAATGTCGTAAAGCTCATCGTATAACGAGTGATTTGTAGATCTATTATCGCCTTAACCTCGAAGTCTTCGAAGCCCTTCGTTAAATAATGCGAAGTAAGCCAGCCAAAGCGCTGACTGGCATCGAATAAATACCGCATGCTGTCAGCTGGCGACACCAAGACACCGCCATCGCCGCCCTCGCTTCGAGTGAGGAAGTTTAAGGTAGAATATGGGCCACACATTCTATCTGCTTGTCCCTGCTGCAATGGCGCTGTCATTTGGTTGGCCTCAACGAGCCAACGAACCGCCCAAATAAATAGTGGCTGTCCTGTGGCCCCGGGCTCGCCTCGGGGTGATATTGCACACTGAACGCGCGCTTATCCGTCAGCTCCAGCCCCGCCAATGACCCGTCGAACAGCGACAGATGCGTCGGCTTCGCACTGTCCGGCAGCGTCGTCGTATCCACCGCGAAGCCGTGGTTCATCGAAGTGATCTCGACCCCGCCGTCGCTGAGCCGTTGCACCGGGTGGTTCGCGCCGCGGTGCCCTTGGTGCATCTTGTAGGTCTTCGCGCCGACTGCCAGCCCGAGCAGCTGGTGGCCGAGGCAGATGCCGAACAGCGGCACGCCGCGGTTCAGCACCGCCTGGATCATCGGCACGGCGTACATCCCGGTCGCCGCCGGGTCGCCCGGGCCGTTCGACAGGAAGATGCCATCGGGGGCGTGCGCCATAATCTCGTTGAAGCTGGCGGTCGCGGGCACGACGGTCACCCGCGCGCCGGCAGCAACGAGATTGCGCAGGATGTTGTGCTTGATGCCATAGTCGACCGCGACGACGTGCGGGCGGTTGTCCGGATTGTTGTCACTGGCAGGCACGGCATACCCCTGCCCCAGCGTCCACAGCCCGTGGTCCCAGCCGTAGCTCTGGCGCGCCGACACCTCCCCCGCGAGGTCCATGCCCTCCAGCCCCGGCCAGTCGCGGGCTTGCGCCAGCAACGCGGGCAGGTCGAACGCGCCTACCGCCGAGTGCGCGATCATCGCGTTCGGTGCGCCCAGCGTCCGGATACGCCGGGTTAGCGCGCGCGTGTCGACGCCGCTGATGCCGATGCGGCCCCATGCCCTGAGCCAGTCATCGAAGCTGCGCGTCGCCCGGAAATTGGCCGCCGCGCTGATGTCGGCGGCGAGCACGCAGCCGAGCGCGTGAGGGTTGGTCGCCTCGATGTCCTCGGCATTGGCACCCGTATTGCCAATATGCGGGAAGGTGAAGGTGATGATCTGCCCGGCGTAGCTCGGATCGGTCATCGCCTCCTGATAGCCGGTCATCGCGGTGTTGAAGCAGACCTCGCCGACCGCGCTGCCCTCCGCGCCGAAGCCGCGGCCCCAAACGACCGTGCCGTCGGCGAACGCCAGCACACCGGTCGCGCCGTGCGGCCGAGCGTGCGGTCGAGCGGGCGCAGGGGCGTCGGCCACGGATGTGGTCCTTTCGGGCTATGAGCGGCGGAGCTGGCGCATGGCCAAACGCGTGGTGACCTAGGGCGCGCCGCCGAATGCGTCAATCTGTTCTTTGCCGCCAAGCCGCGCTATTCTGAACATTGCAACCGACAGGACGACCATGATCCGCGACGACCTCAAGACCGCCACGATCACTGCGATGAAGGCAAAGGAAACCGCGCGGCTCGGCGCGCTGCGGCTGATCTCGGCGGCGATCAAGAACAAGGACATCGAGCTGCGAACCGGCGTTGCACCAACCGACGACGACGCAATGATCGGCGACGTGCTGACCAAAATGGCGAAGCAGCGCCGCGAGTCGATCGAGATGTACGTCGCCGGCAACCGCCCCGAACTCGCCGACGCCGAGCGTCTTGAACTGGGCGTGATCGATAGCTTCATGCCGCAACGCATGGCCCCGGACGAAGCCGCTGCGGCGGTGCGCGCGCTGGTCACCGAGCTCGGCGCAACCGGGCCGAAGGACATGGGACGGGTGATGGCAGCGCTGAAGGAGCGCTTCGCGGGCCAGATCGACATGGGCGGCGCGAGCGCGCTCGTGAAGGCGGCGCTGGCAGGGTGACTTTCAGTAGTTAGGATGAGGGTGCGAGATCGTGGGTCCCTCGACAAGCTCGGGATAAGCGGAATTGTGTTTCGATCGACTATCTATTGATTGTGTTCCGATCACCGAAGGTCGGCAATCGCCCGAATATTTAGCAATTTGCTAACATCGGTTGTGCAGCACACCAAAGCCGCTCATCCCGAGCTTGTCGAGGGAACCCTAAAGCGATGAGCGATTTCTTCGTCTATATCCTGCGCTGCAACGACGGCAGTTTCTGCACCGGTCATACCGACCATCCGGAAGCGCGCGTTGCACAGCATAATTTCGGGATATTAGGTGGCTACACAGCCACCCGCAGGCCCGTCGAAGTGGTCTGGAGCCAAACTTGCGAGAGCCGCGAGCAGGCCTTTAGCAACGACCCCCAGCTCAAGAACTGGTCGCGTGCCAAGAAAATCGTGCTGGTCGCGGGTTACTGGAACGCCCTCGCGCTCGCCGCTAAGTCTTGGCGAGCATGACCATTCCCCCGGCCTTCCTCGACGAACTCCGCGCCCGCGTCTCACTCGGCACCGTCGTCGGCCGCCGGGTCAAGCTCACCCGCGCCGGCCGCGAGCTCAAGGGCTGCTGCCCGTTCCACAACGAGAAATCACCGAGCTTCTTCGTCAACGACGATAAGGCGTTCTATCACTGCTTCGGCTGCGGCGTCCACGGCGACGTCATCCGCTTCGTCGTCGAGCAGGAGGGGCTGAGCTTCCGCGACGCGGTCGCCAGTCTCGCCGTCGAAGCCGGCCTGCCGATGCCGGTCGAGTCTGCCGCCAGCCGCGAGCGCGAGCGGGCGCAGTCGGGGTTGCACGACGTCACCGGCGCGGCGGCGGCGTGGTTTACCGAACAGCTGGCGGGCAGCAGCGGCGCGGCGGCGCGGGCGTATCTGAGCAGGCGCTGCATCGATGCGGCGACGGCGCAGGCGTTCGGGCTGGGCTTTGCTCCCGACGCGCGGAGTCAGCTGCGAACGGCGCTGAACGCGCTTGGCAGCGACAAGCTGATCGAGACCGGACTGCTGATCCTGCCCGAGGCGGACACCGCAGCAGGTAACGCCGGCAGCAGCGCCGAACCTTACGACCGTTTCCGCGGGCGACTGATGTTTCCGATTCGCGATCCGCGCGGGCGGGTGATCGGCTTTGGCGGGCGCATCCTCGGTGACGGCCAGCCGAAGTATCTGAACTCGCCCGACACGCCGTTGTTTGACAAGGGGCGGACACTTTATAATCTCGATCGCGCCGCGCCGGTAGCGCGCAAATCAGGACGGCTGCTCGTCGTCGAAGGCTATATGGACGTCATCGCGCTGGCGCAGGCAGGTATCGCCGACGCCGTCGCACCGCTTGGCACGGCGCTGACCGAGATGCAGCTGCAGCTGCTGTGGCGCGTCGTCCCCGAGCCGATCCTGTGCTTCGACGGCGACGCGGCGGGGCAGCGCGCCGGCTTACGCGCCGCGCTGCGGGCACTGCCGCTGCTCGAACCGGGGCACAGCCTGCGGTTCGCGACGCTGCCGTCCGGGCAGGACCCCGACGATCTGGTCCGCAGCGGCGGCGCGGCGGCGATGGAGGCGCTGTGCACCGCCGCCGAACCGCTTGTCGACCGCCTGTGGACGTCGGAGACCGAGGGCGTCGACCTCGCCACGCCCGAACGTCGTGCGGCGTTGCTGGCGAAGCTCGATGCGCATGCCGGGACGATCGCGCACCCCGAGCTGAAGCGGCTTTACCGCACCGAACTGCGCGACCGTTTCTATAGCCGCCGTGATAGGACAGCGCTCTCGTCCCGCCCGGCGAACCCGCGGTTCAGCCGCGCTCCGGTCAGTCCCGGCGTGCTGCGCCCCGATACGCGTCCCGATGTCGGCGCGGCGATGGTAAAGCAGGTGCTTGTCGCCGTCGTGCAACGGCCGCAGTTGATCGAGACGGTCTTCGAACAGCTCGCGGCGCTGACGCTGGCCGACGTGACCTCGGCGCGGCTGCTGGCTGCGACGCTCGACGCAGCAATCGCCGAGCCCAATCTCGATGCAGCGCAGCTTCGCGTTGCGCTGACCGACGGCGGGCTCGAGGCGGCGCTCGACAGTTTGCTGCAGTCGCACCGGCCGGGGCTCGGCAACCTCGCTTTTACGCGTCCCGAGACACCGCTCGACGAGGCTGCTACGCAACTTAGGCGTTTTCTCGACGCGTTGCTGGCGAGCAAGCGCGCGGGGGATGAATTCACGGCGGCGACGTCCTATTTCCGTTCCAACATATCCGAGTCGGGTTTCGACGCGCACCGCCGCAACCTCGTGATGCGGGCCGCGTTGGCTGACAAGGATCAGGTGATTGGCATCGACGCGGATAGCGAGTAAGCGGCTTCAGCCGTGACAATCGCAGTCGGCTCGAACTCAGGATCGGACGGCTATAAATGGCAAAGGCGAACGGCGTCGCGACTGCGAATGGCGAAGACACGAGCAAAAGCGAGGCCGATACCGCGCCGCTGCTCGACCTCAACGAAGCCTCGATCAAGAAGCTTATTGCGCGCGCCAAAAAGCGCGGGTACATCACTTATGACGAGCTAAATGACGCGTTGCCGCAGGACCAGATGTCCTCTGAGCGGATCGAAGACGTTATGGCGTCGCTGTCCGAAATGGGTATCAACCTGATCGAGAACGACGAGCCCGCCGAGGAGGGGGCCGAGCCCGCGCGCGCCGCCGACGACGACGAAGACGAGCCCGAGGCCGAGGGCGGCGACATCACCGCGGTCGCGGCGCCCGTCGTGGTCAAGGCCACGCCGCTCGATCGCACCGACGATCCGGTGCGGATGTACTTGCGCGAGATGGGCGCGGTCGAGTTGCTGTCGCGCGAAGGCGAGATCGCCATCGCCAAGCGCATCGAGGCCGGGCGCAACACGATGATCGCCGGGCTCTGCGAGAGCCCGATGACGTTCACCGCGATGATCGACTGGTCGAACGCGCTCAACGAAGGCCGGATGCAGCTGCGCGAGATCCTCGATCTCGACGCGATGCTGGCGAAGGACCCGCTCGAAGGCGGGGCCGAGGAGGGCACGCCGTCCGACCTGCCGACGGTGGCGTACAAGGACGATGCCGAGCCGGTCGAGGCCCCCGAGCCCGCCGACGAGGAGGACAGCTTCACCGAGCGGCGGCTGCGCCCCGACGGCCAGCCGGCGATCGCCGACGACGACGACGAGGATAACACCTTGTCGCTGGCGGCGATGGAAGAGCTGCTCAAGCCCGCCGCGCTCGAGAAGTTCGCCGAGATCACTGAGACTTACAAGAAGTTCCAGAAGCTGCAGGTCAACCGCTTGGCGGCGCTACGCGGCAGCGGGATATTCTCGTCGGGTGACGAGCGCAAATACCAGAAGCTGCGCGCGGAGCTGACCGGCGGTGTCCAGAGCATCCACTTCAGCAACGGCAAGATCGAGTATCTCGTCGATCAGCTCTACGGCTACAACCGGCGTTTGGTGGGCCTCGGCGGCACGATGATGCGGCTCGCCGATCGCCACAAGATCAACCGCAAGCAGTTCCTTGACGAATACATGGGGAACGAACTCGACGAGGGCTGGCTGGCGCGCGTCGGCGGCATCGACAAGAAGTTCGCCAGCTTTGCCATCGGCGAGGGGGCTGCGGTCGAGAGCGTCCGCGCCGAAATCGCCGAGATCAGCCATGCTACCGGCGTCGATATCGGCGAGTTCCGCCGTGTCACCAACATGGTCCAGAAGGGCGAGCGCGAGGCGCGCATCGCCAAGAAGGAGATGGTCGAGGCGAACCTGCGCCTCGTCATCTCGATCGCCAAGAAATACACCAACCGCGGGCTGCAGTTCCTCGACCTGATCCAGGAGGGCAACATCGGGCTGATGAAGGCGGTCGACAAGTTCGAGTACCGCCGTGGGTATAAGTTCAGCACCTATGCGACATGGTGGATCCGCCAGGCGATCACTCGCAGCATCGCCGACCAGGCGCGAACGATCCGCATCCCGGTCCATATGATCGAGACGATCAACAAGCTGGTGCGGACGTCGCGTCAGATCCTCCACGAGATCGGCCGCGAGCCGACGCCGGAGGAGCTCGCCGAGCGGCTGTCGATGCCGCTCGAAAAGGTCCGCAAGGTGATGAAGATCGCCAAGGAGCCGATCAGCCTTGAAACCCCGATCGGCGACGAGGAAGACAGCCATCTAGGCGATTTCATCGAAGACAAGAACGCGGTAATCCCGGTCGATGCCGCGATCCAGGCCAACCTCAAGGAAACCGTCACCCGCGTCCTGGCATCGCTCACCCCGCGTGAGGAACGCGTGCTGCGGATGCGCTTCGGGATCGGGATGAACACCGATCACACGCTGGAAGAAGTCGGCCAGCAGTTCTCGGTTACCCGCGAACGCATCCGCCAGATCGAAGCCAAGGCGCTGAGGAAACTCAAACACCCCAGCCGGTCGCGCAAGATGCGTAGCTTTCTCGACCAGTAGTCGGGAAAATCCGTTTGGCGGGGTGGAGAGAATCGCCGCCGCCGCGTATGGGCGAACCATGAAACTCGCAATTGCCTCTGACCACGCTGCCTTCGCGCTCAAGCAAGAGCTTGCCGCCTGGCTGCGCGAAGCCGGGCACGATGTACGTGATCTTGGCACCGACGGTGAAGCCAGCGTCGATTATCCTGACTACGGATACAAGCTCGCCGCCCATATTGCCGACGGCATGGCTGAGCGCGGAGTGGCGCTGTGTGGAACGGGGCTTGGCATCTCAATGGCGGTCAATCGCAACTCGGCATGCCGCTGTGCGGTCGTATCCGAGCCGCTGTCAGCAAAGCTCGCGCGAGACCATAACGATGCCAACGTTATTGCCATGGGTGCGCGACTCATCGGCATTGAAATGGCTAAAGCCTGCATCGAAGCCTTCCTCACCGCGCCGTTTGGCGGTGGGCGCCATTGCGGGCGGGTCGAGAAGCTGGGCCATCCGCCGCTTCCTGCCGCCATCCCTGCCGGAGACTCCGCATGACCGCTACGCTCGAAGCTGACGCACCGATCCGCTCATCCGGCTTCTTCACCGAACACCTGGCGAGCGCCGACCCAGAGATTGCTGCGGCGATCCGCGGCGAACTGCATCGCCAGCAGACCAAGATCGAACTGATCG
>JAYTHJ010000261.1:0-3310 GCA_043732725.1 Sphingomonadaceae bacterium
TAAAGCCCTTCCGCTACTCCCGCATGCATCGCCAGACGGTGATGATCCGCGCGCCCGCCAGTTTCGTCGATCGCGTGCTCTGGCCCGAGTACCTGGAACTCAGCGATGCCCTATCCGCCCACCTCCTCGATATCACCAACCGCATCATCCGTGAGGAAGTCTACGCCACAACCGAGGAAGCCGAGGAAATCGCCGAACCTGCCCGACTTCGATAGGAAGCACACCAACTGCCAGAGGCCCGCCGTTGCCATCAATTATGGCACGGCAACCGCCCGACGTATTCTCGCAGTGACATGAATTCTGGCAGCCGACATCATGCGCGACAACTGGCTGTCGAACCGCATCTTCAAATCCTGCGACCACATCCTCGACCAGTGCTGCTTCGCCTGGAAACGCCTCATCGATCAACCGTGGCGTATCATGGCTATCGGACTGCGCCAGTGGGCGCATGGGCGAACATCAGTGAGAGTTGGTATCAGTCGACGCAGACTCGGCCGGTACGGCCTTCGCTTGGGCAGGCTTCGCCTTTGCCGCGCTCGGCTTCGCGGCCGGGACGCTTGTCTTGGCTTTGCCGCGCAGGCTCGCCTGAAGCGCGGCCATCAGGTCGATGACGTTGGTGGTCTCAGGCTCGGCGATCGCGGCGGGAACATGGCCCTTCTTCTTTTCCTCGATCAGCGCCTTCAGCGCCGCCTCGTAGCGGTCGACGAACTGGCTCGGATCGAACGGGCCTTCCTGCTGCTCGATGATCTTTTCGGCGATCGCGATCATACCAGCGTCGGCGGGGACGTTGCTGATCCCGGCGAAGATCTCGTCGGGCTTGCGGACCTCAGCATCCGAGCGGATCGTGTAGGCGAGGATGCCCTTGCCGCGTGGTTCGAGCGCGAGGATGCGCTCGCGCGTCGCCATAACGATGCGCCCGAGCGCGATCTGGCCGGATTTCTCCATCGCGGTACGGATAACGCCGAAGGCTTCCTGTGCCAGCTTGCCGTCGGGCGCGAGGTAGTAGGGGTTGTCCCAGTACAATCGGTCGATCTGGTCGCCGGCGACGAAGCGCTCGATGTCGATCGTCTTGGTGCTCTCGAGCTTGACCGACTTGATCTCCTCGTCGGTGAGCAGGATGTATTCGCCCTTCGATACCTCATAGCCCTTGACCAGCGCCGAGCGCTCGATCGGCCCGGTATCGGGATCGATGGTGGTCATCTTGATGCGATTGTTGGTAGCGGGATTGATCAGGTTGAAGTGGACATCGCCGCCAGCGTTGGTCGCGGTGTAGAGTGCTACCGGGCAGGTGACGAGCGACAGCTTGAGGTAACCCTGCCAGCTCGGACGATATGCCATGTCGCTTCCCTTCCGCAAGGCCTGACGCACGCCCGGATCGCCCAAACGGACGACGAACGGCTTCGTTCGATTTAGGGAGGTCGAGCGAGCGCCGGCTTCGCCCCTCCTCATCAGCCTGCGGGTTGTGTTCCGCCAGATTAACGAGGCGTTCGGCGGGGGCGCGGTAATTAAGGCACCAGCCTAAGTCTATCGGACAGCTTATCCCAAGGTAGCCTTATGCGATAATATCCGGCACCAGCATATCGTGCAACACCTCGATCTCGTCGCGCAGGCGCAGTTTGTGCTTCTTCAGACGCGCCAACTGGATCTGGTCGCAGCCGCTCATCTCGCGCAACGCCGCTATCGAAGCATCGAGGTCGCGGTGCTCCTGCCGCAGCGCGGTGAGCCGGGCGCGTACGTCAATGTCGTCCACTCGCTCCTACCTTCCGCCACTCGCTCCGCTCGCCAGCTCAGTTATTCGTCGCGCGTAACCTTCTCGACGCGCTCGTGGCGCTCCTGCGCTTCGAGCGTCATCGTCGCGATCGGCCGCGCCTCGAGCCGCTGCAGCGAAATAGGCTCGCCAGTAACTTCGCAATAGCCATAATCGCCGGTCTCGATCCGACGCAGCGCCGCGTCGATCTTCGAAATCAGCTTGCGCTGGCGGTCGCGCGTCCGCAATTCGATCGACCAGTCGGTCTCGGTCGAAGCGCGGTCGTTGACGTCGGGTTCGCGCAAGGATTCAGACTGCAGAGTCGCCAACGTTTCACGCGCCTCGCGCCGGATATCGTCCTTCCAGAACTGGAGTTTACGTTGAAAATAATGGAGTTGGAGCGCGTTCATGAAAGGTTCGCTGGCGTTTGGCGCATAGCTCTCTGGCAGCGCCCCATGGGTCGCCGGATCAAGCATCGCCAAGTGGCCGCCCGCGCAATCGACATCGCCGCGATCGTCCTGACCGCCGACTCCGGTCGCGTAATACGGCATCGATTACACTCCTTCCGGATCGACGATCCCCGAGGCCGGCCGCACCAGCTCCCGCGCACCGCAACCCGCCCCCGCCAGAACCGCCCGCCTGTTGCCGCGGCTTATAAGCACGCGATCAGCAGTGAACAAGCGCTTTACCGGACGCGCTCAAGCCGCAGACCGAGAGGAGTGAGCCAATCGGATAACCGCCAAGATCGGCTCGGCGGCAATCTGACGCAAACGGTCGGTGACCGTCGCGAGCGGTTCGACCATCGTCGTCATCCAGAACGCATTCGCGTGCAGCAGACTGACGTTGTCGACCATCATGCCGACGTGACCCGGGAAGTAAACGAGATCGCCGCGACGGCATCCGTCGACGACGTGATGCGCGCTGAACGCATCGCGTTGATCGCCGGTATCGCGCGGGCAGTCGATGCCGCATTCGAGCAACGAGGTCTGCACGAGCGCCGAACAGTCGATACCATCGCCGGTCCGGCCGCCCCATAGATAGGGTGCGCCCAAGAAGCTCAGAGCGACATCCAACGGCTCACCCGCACCGGCATCCAATGGCTGAACATGTCGCGCGTGGATAAAACCGCCGTCGGCCAGCTCAAGGAAATCGCCCCCGGCTCCGTGCAAGCGCAACATCGAGCCGCGATGCAGCCGTTGCATAAGTGATGACTTGATGTCGGGTCGCGAGAAGACCAACGCCAACGGCGGATTGACCCGGTGCGTCGGCTGCCCTGCCCAGGCCTGCAGTGCACCATCCGCGACCCAGCCGCGATAACCATCCCGCTTCGCCCGGATTTTCGCCCAGCCGGGTAAACCCTGCTCAATGTTTACGGCTTCGCCGAACAGCATTTCGCTGATCCGTTCGGCATTCTGCTCTGGCGCATTCAGTATTGCGACCAATGGCGCGCGGCAACTCCAGAGCGCCGCCGCTACCATTCGGCAGCAGCGGCGAGCGGCTTTGCGCGCCTAATTCGCAGCCGATCGTTGCCGGCGCGGCGCGTCTGCCTCGGGCCCTGTGACC
>JAYTHJ010000262.1:0-3293 GCA_043732725.1 Sphingomonadaceae bacterium
ACCGGCACCTACCGCACCAGTGCGAGTCGCATCGGCGCCGCAACGGCCACGAGTTCCGTCGCAGCTTCGGGCGACATCGGCCGTCCGAACAGATAGCCCTGCACGTTATCGCAGCCGAGATCGCGGATGACCTCGAATTCGGCGCGGGTCTCCGTCCCTTCAGCGGTGGTCAGCATGCCGAGATTGCCCGCGAGCCCGACGATGGCGCGGATGATCGCCACCGATTCGCCGTTATCGAGGGTAGCGCGCGAAACGAAGCTGCGGTCGATCTTGATTCGGCTGAACGCGGTCTTGTGCAAATAGCCGAGCGACGAATAGCCGGTGCCGAAATCGTCGAGCGCAAAGCGGATGCCAAGCGCCTTCAAGCTCGCCAGCATCGCGATCGTCGCGGGCTTTTCATTGAGGAACAGGCTCTCGGTGATCTCGAGCTCGAGCCGGTCGGGAGCGATGCCGTTGTCGGCGAGCGCGGCCGCGACGATATCGACGAGGCCCTTATCGTCGAACTGCACCGGCGACAGGTTGACCGCGATACGGATGTTGTCGGGCCAATGAGCGGCCCAGCGGCAGGCTTCCTCGATCACCCATTGGCCAATGACGTTGATCAGCCCGGTCTCCTCGGCGATCGGGATGAACTTCATCGGCGGGATCATGCCCAGCAACGGATGCCGCCAGCGTAGCAGCGCCTCGAAGCCGACGACGCGCTCGTCGGTGGCCTCGATCACCGGCTGGAACGCCAGCGCCAGCTCGCCGCGATCCAGCGCGCCGCGCAGGTCGAACTCGAGCGCCCGGCGCTCCTCGGCCTTGACCTGGATGGCGGGTACGAAACGGCAGGCATGACCGCGTCCGCTACCCTTGACCTCGTACAGCGCGAGATCGGCGCTGCGCAGCAGCAGGTCGACGCTCGCGCCGTCGCCGGGCCCGAGCGCGAAGCCGACGCTGGCGCCGATCGATACCGCCTGGCCATCGACCTCGAATGGCTGCGCCAACACGGCCACAATCACCCGCGCCGCACGCTCGGCGGCGCGCTCGTCGGTGGCGGGCAGCACGACGGCAAACTCGTCGCCGCCCAGCCGCCCGATCCCGGCAACTTCGCCGAGCGTCTCGCGCAGACGGTTCGCGACGTCGCACAGCAGCAGGTCGCCAGCGCGGTGTCCAAGCGAGTCGTTGACCAGCTTGAAGCGGTCGAGATCGATGAAGAGCAGCGCACACGAAGCATCTTTCCGACGGGCATCGCGCAACGCCTCGCTGATCCGGTCGCGGATACCGCGACGGTTAGGCAGCCCGGTTAACGAGTCGAACCGCGCCAGCCGGACGATATGCTCATCGGCGAGCCGCGTCTCGGTAACGTCCGAGCCGACGCCGCGATAGCCCGTGAAGACGCCCTCGCCGTCGTATTTGGGTGTCCCCGACAGCTGCCACCAGCGCGTCGCCTCGCCCGCCGGAACCGGAATCACCAGATCGCGAAAAGACTGCCGGTTGAAGAAATACGTGTTCAGCTGCAGCACGGCGTCCCGCGATTCGCGGCCGCGGCGGTCGTCGCCCAGCAATTCGATCATCGGCATGCCAAGGATCGTGTCGTGCGGCCGCCCGGCCACTTCGACGAAGCGCGGCGAGACGCGTGTCAGCAGCCCGCCGGCATCGACTTCGAACAACCAGTCGCTGCCGTGCGCTTCGAATTCGCTTAACAGCATTTTGATGATCGCGCCCTGCTCGGCGCTATCGGCTTCGGTCGCCATGCGGACCATCAGCCCCCGGCAGGTCACCATCATGCCGCGGGTAATCAGCAGCACGAAGCTAAGCAGGCCAATAAGCATCGTGGGGGTCGCAAACGGCGATGCGGCTGGCAGCCCGAAGGTACCCGTCGCGATGGTCAGCACGAGCAATATCCCCGTCGTCGGCGTGATCGCAGTGGCGAACGCGCAACCTCCCATCGCAACCACAGACATCAGCATCAGCAACGCCTGCATCTCGACCGGCAAGCGCGGTAGCAAATGGAAGGTCAGCGCCGCAAGGAATACACCGTAAGCGATCATTTCGATCGATACGCGCCAGAACTCGCGGGTGCTGACGCCCGCCTTGGAGGCGGAAGCGCGGCGCGCGCGCCATGCGACGAAACGCAACGCGAACAAAAGGCTCAGCCCGGCGACCCAGCCTGCGAGGAATGAGGCTTCGCCGAAGTCGCGTAAGACTAACACGACCGCGAGGACATTCAGACCGAGCACGACGATGTTGAACGGGACGTTGCGGTTCAGGATGCCAAGCTGTGCCGCGCGGACCTGCCCCCAAAATGGATCGCTGCCCTGCGCGAAGCCGAACACCTGCCGCCAGCCGATCGTCCGCACCGCGGCGATCGGCGGCCTAAACATGATCGACATGCGCGCCTCCCTATCAGGGGAGAACGGCTGCGGGTGGTGATGATTAAATGCCCGCTCTCATTTGGCGGGAACGGAAAGCTACCGTCCCCGCGCTTGTGGATATGTCCCGAGCACCCGCACCCAGCTCGTGTGAAACCGCAACTCGTCCAGCGCCAACGCGACGTTGGCATCGCCAGGCGCGCCCTCGATGTCGGCGTAGAACTCAGCAGCCGAAAAGCTGCCGTCGCGGAGATAGCTTTCAAGCTTGGTGATGTTGACGCCGTTGGTCGCGAAACCGCCGAGCGCCTTAAACAACGCGGCGGGGATACTGCGGACCTCGAACATCAGTGTCGTGACCAACGGCAGATCGGGCCGGGGCGCGAGGCTTTCGCGGGCGAGCACGACAAAGCGCGTCGTGTTGTGCGTGGCGTCCTCGATGCTCTCCGCCAGCACGTCGAGCCCGTAAAGCTGGCCTGCAAGCGCCGATGCGACGGCGGCCAACGCCGGATCGCCTGCCGCGGCGACCTGTGCCGCAGCTCCCGCAGTGTCGGTATGAACCCGCGGAGTTATCTTCCACGCCGCCAGCCGCCGCCGCACTTGGCCCAGCGCCTGCGGGTGGCTGAGCGCTTCGCGGATCTCGTCGCGCGCAGTCCCCGGGATCCCGAGCAGGCAGTGGCGGACCCGGACGAAATGTTCGCCGACGATCGATAGCCCCGACTCCGGTAGCAGGAAGTGAATGTCCGCCACCCGGCCGTGCAGCGAGTTCTCGATCGGAATCATTGCCTGCGCGGCACGGCCGGTCTGAACTGCCTCCAGCGCCGCTTCGAATGAGAAGCACGGCAGCGGAGCCGCATCGGGAAACGCCTCGCGGACCGCCTGATGCGAGTAGGCTCCCGGCGCACCTTGAAATGCGACCGCGCGCGCCGGGTCGTGTGCCGC
>JAYTHJ010000263.1:0-10749 GCA_043732725.1 Sphingomonadaceae bacterium
CGAACACCAGAATGTTTCGCTTGCAGGCGGCGGTGCGCAGCGACAAACTGACCTCCACTGACAGGGGATGGCGGATGCGGACTGCGTTAAGCGTTGGATTGACCATGATGTTGATGACGGTCGCCGCCGCCGCCGCGCCACCACCGAGCCTGTCCGAAACACCGGTACAATTTGTCCCCGCCGCCGCCAGCTTCGACTATGCCCGCCGCGATGTCATGATCGCGATGCGCGACGGCGTGAAGCTGCACACCGTCATCCTGGTGCCGCGCGGGGCGACGCGCGCCGGTATCTTACTTACGCGGACGCCGTATAACGCCACCGAACTGACCTCGCATACCGCCAGCGGACATCTCGCATCGATCCTCGACGGCTACGACAACGCTCCTGACGTGGTCGTCGCGGGCGGCTATATCCGCGTCGTTCAGGATGTCCGCGGCAAGTACGGGTCGCAAGGCGATTACGTCATGAACCGGCCGCTTGCCGGGCCGCTCAATCCGACCAAGGTCGACCATTCGACCGATACCTACGACACCATCGACTGGCTGGTGAAGCATGTGCCCGAAAGCAACGGTCGCGTGGGTATCATCGGTATTTCGTACGATGGCTTCCTACCGCTGATGGCGCTAGTACATCCGCATCCGGCGCTCAAGGTCGCGGTGCCGATGAACCCGATGGTCGACGGCTGGCGCGGGGACGACTGGTTTCACAACGGCGCGTTCCGGCAGCAGAACCTGCCGTACATGCTCGAACAGGTGGCGACGCGCGACAACAGCGCCAAATGGCCATCGAATTACCGCGACGACTACGATCAGTATCTAAGCGAAGGCTCGGCGGGGGCGATCGCAAAGAGCCACGGGCTCGATCAGACCGGCTTCTGGCGCAAGCTCGCGGCGCACCCGGCCTATGACGCGTTCTGGCAAGCGCAGGCAATGGACAAGGTGCTCGCCGCCGAGCCGCTGACGGTCCCGGTGATGCTGGTCCACGGCCTTTGGGATCAGGAGGATATCTACGGCGCAATGGCGGTTTGGCGCGCGCTGAAGGTCAAGGACTCCGGCGGCGACATGGTCCACCTGGCGGTCGGGCCGTGGTTTCACGGCCAGCAGATCGAGGAGGCCAGCGCGCTCGGGGCAATCAAATGGGGGCAGGACACGGCATTGTGGTTCCGTCAGATAGTGCTGGCACCCTTCCTCGCGCAGTACCTCGTCGACGGCGCGCCGCGGGCCGACATCGCGCGGGTCACGGCGTTCGAGACCGGCACCAACGCGTGGCGGCGGCTGCCCGACTGGCCGAGCGGCTGTGCCAGCGATTGCACGACGGTCGCGTCGAAGCTGTATCTCAAGCCCGGTAATGCGCTGGCGTTCGAGCCTGCAATTACGCCTGCGCCGACGATCGATTTCGTCTCCGATCCCGCCAAGCCGGTGCCGTACCGCGCACGCCCGGTCCTGCCGACGGGCTACACCGGCGAACTGACATGGACGCGCTGGCTGGTCGACGATCAACGCGAGGCGTCGGGGCGGCCCGACGTGCTGACATTCACGACGCCCGTGCTGACAAGCCCGGTAAAGATTAGCGGCGAGCCGGTTGTCAACCTGACCGCGGCGACAACCGGAACCGACGCCGACTGGGTGGTCAAGCTGATCGACGTCTACCCCGACCAGGTCGCCGGCGATCACGCGATGGGCGGCTATCAGCTGGCGGTCGTGATGGACATCTTCCGCGGCCGCTACCGCGAGTCGCTGAGCGACGCGAAGCCGGTCGCGGCGAACGTCGCGCTGCCGTACCGCTTCACGCTGCCCGACGCGAACCACGTCTTCCTGCCCGGGCACCGGATCATGGTGCAGGTCCAGTCGAGTTGGTTCCCGCTGTACGACCGCAACCCGCAGACGTTCGTTCCGAACATCCTGTTTGCGAACCCGGGCGATTATCGTGTCGCGACACACCGGATCACCGTCAGCGGGCCCAACGAGAGTTTCGTCGAGCTGCCGGTGGTGCACGTCAATTAGGAGCCGATATGCGAGTTAGCCATCTTCTGCCGCTGCTGATGCTATTACCGCTGCAGCCGCTGGCGGCCCGCGCCACGGGCGACCGCACCGAGCGGTTGCTCGGCGAACTCGCCGATGCGCCAAGTCCGTCGGGGTTCGAGGAGGCGGTGCGCAAGATCATGGTGCGCGAGTTGAAGCCGTTGAGCGACGAAATTCGCTACGACGGTGTCGGCTCGGTTATCGCGCGTTCGGGCAGCACCGGACCCAAGGTCATGCTCGACGCCCATATGGACGAGCTCGGTGGCGTCGTCCGCCGCGTGACGCCGGGCGGCTTCCTGTCGATGCAGATGCTCGGCGGCTGGCTTGATCAGGCGCTGCCCGACCAGCGCTGGGTGATCCTCGGCAGCAAGGGGCCGGTCAAGGCCGTCACCGGCATCCGCGATATCCATGTCGTGCCCGCCGACGAGCGCACCAAGGTCTTCCCACGCGACAGCCTCTATCTCGACGTCGGCGCGCGCAACTCCGCCGAGGTCGCCGCGCTCGGGCTCGAGCCGGGCGATCCGGTGGTCCCCGACGCGCCGTTCGAGGTGCTGGCGGGCGGCAGCCGCTATCTCGGCAAGGCGTGGGACGACCGCGTCGGCTGCGCGGTGGTAATCGAGGCGCTGCGGCGGCTGCGCGCCAGCGGTCACCCGAACCAGCTGTTCGTCGCCGCGACCGTGCAAGAGGAAGTCGGCTTGCGCGGCGCGCGCACCGCTGCCGATCTGATCAAGCCCGATATCGGCATCGCTATCGAGGGCGGCATCACCGGCGACGGCATCGGCCGCAACCCCGAGGAGACGCAGGCCGTGCTCGGGGCAGGGCCGGGTATCTTCCTGTACGATTCGAGCACGCTGCCCAACCGACGCTTCGTCGCGCTGGTCCGCGAGGTCGCGGCGGGCAAGGGCATCCCGCTGCAGCGCGATCTTGTCCAGGGCTACGGCGACGACTCCGCCGCGATCCAGGCGACGGGGGGCGGCGTGCCGACGGTCAATCTCGTCGTCGCGGCGCGCTACACGCACGCGCATAACGGCATAATCGACCGCGCCGATTTCGACCGCATGGTCGAGCTGGTCGTGGCGCTGATTGGCCGGCTCGACGCGCCGACGGTGGCGCATCTCCGCGACTTCGCACCGGAACGTTAGCAGCAGCGCCGGGCCGAAACACGGACGCAGGTGTAAGTTCAAGCTTCAGGAGAGCGGCGGGTGAGCAGGACGGCAAAGATTTGCGCAATCTGGGCGGCGACAATACTGGCGCTGATCGCCACCGCCCCGGCTAGTGCTGCCGACGGCGCGCGGCAGGCGTTTGTCATCGCCAGCTTCAAGCTCGAGAACGGCACCGTGTTGCCGCAAGCTCGAGTCATGTATGCGACCTATGGCACGCTCAATGCGGCGCACAACAATGCCGTGTTGCTGCCGTCGCATTACATGGCGGACTCGCACGGCTACGAATGGCTGATCGGGCCGGGCAAGGCGCTCGACCCGGCGAGGTATTTCCTCGTCGCCACCGAGCTGTTCGGTAACGGCAAGTCGTCGTCGCCGAGCAACACGCCCGCGCCGTTCGATGGGCCGCGCTTTCCGGTGCCGACGATCCGCGACAACGTCGAAGCCGGGCATCGCTTGCTGACCGAGGCGCTCGGCATCCGGCATTTGCGCGCCGTCGTCGGTTTCTCGATGGGCGGCGAGCAGGCGTTCCAATGGGGCGTCAGCTACCCCGGTTTCGCCGACCGCCTCGTCGTTACCTCGGCGACCGCGAAGACGTGGCCGCACGGCATCGTCCGGCTCGAAAGCCAGATCATCGCGATTACGACCGATCCGGTGTTCGCCGGCGGTAACTACGCGGTGCAGCCTAAAAAAGGACTGGAGGCTTTCGGTGCGGTCTGGGCGGCGTGGCTGTTCTCGCAACAGTGGTGGCGCGACGAGTTGTGGCGGTCCTATTCGCCGCCGGGGACAACGTTCCAGCAGGTTTTCGACGGCTTCCGCAAGGACTTCATCCCCGGTGCCGACGCTAACGACCTGATCCTGCAGATGCGCACGTGGGAACTGCACGACGTCGGCACGACGCCGGGCTTCGGCGGCGATACGAGGCGCTCGCTTGCCTCGATCAAGGTCCCGCTGCTCTACATGCCGTCCGAAACCGATATGTATTTCCCAGTCGGCGACGCGCGCTACGAAGCGCAGTTCATCCCGCATGTGACGCTGTTGCCGATCCCGTCGTTATGGGGACACACCGCCGGGGCGGCGAGCAATCCCGCCGATGCCAAGTTCCTGAACGACAACATCGGCCACTTTCTGGCCGCACCAGCGCGATGACGGCAATCTATCTGGAAGCCTCGCCGAGCCGGTCGACTTGGGCAAGATTTTGAGCGCGCCGCCGTCAACCGCAGTCCCGCTCCACATCCTCGCCGGCGTCCAGTGGCGCCCGGGCAGTGACCGCTAGCGCTCCCGGTAGGCGGTGAACCAGTCGACGAATTTTGGAATACCGACGGCAATCGATGTGGTCGGAGCAAAGCCGAGGTCGCGGCCGATTGCCGAGATGTCGGCATAGGTTTCGGGAACGTCTCCGTCCTGCATTGGCAGGAATTCCTTGACAGCCGTCCGGCCAAGCGAGCCTTCGAGCAGGGCAATCATGTCGAGCAGTTTCTCCGACCGGTGGTTGCCGATATTGTAGAGCCGGTGCGGGGCCACCGAGCCGCCCGCTTTCGGTGTCCGGTCATCGGGTGGCGGGTTGTCGAGGCACGCGACGACGCCCGAGACGATATCATCGATGTAGGTGAAGTCGCGCCGCATCGCGCCGTTGTTGAAGATCTTAATCGGCCGTCCGGCGAGGATCGCGTCAGCGAACAGCCACATCGCCATGTCGGGCCGTCCCCATGGCCCATAAACCGTGAAGAAGCGCAAGCCCGTCATTGGCAACCGATAAAGGTGGGCGTACGTCTCGCTCATCAACTCGTCGGCCTTCTTGGTCGCGGCATAGAGCGAGATCGGATGATCGACGCGGTCGTCGACCGAGAATGGCAGCTTGCGGTTCGTGCCGTAGACCGACGAGGAAGACGCGTACACCATGTGTCGGCAGCGCTCCGACCGGCGCGCTATTTCCATGACATTGAGATGACCGACGAGGTTCGACTGGACGTAGGCGTGCGGATTTTCGATTGAATAGCGTACTCCAGGCTGCGCGCCGAGATGGACGATCCGATCGAATGGGAAGGGCTCGAGCGCCGCAGTCATGCCGGAGTAGTCGGAAAAGTCGGCGGGCACGTGCGTGAACCCGAGCCGCCCGGTGAGCCGCGCGAGCCGGTCGAGCTTGAGCTGCACTGAATAATAGTCGTTGAGATTGTCGATACCAACGACCGACTCACCGCGATCGAGCAGCACCTGCGCGACATGCGAGCCGATAAATCCGGCGACACCGGTTACGAGGACGGTCATGCAATTCTCCTGTCGAGCCGGCGCGCTACATCGCCCAATCGGTCACGCCGGCAGGTAACGCCCGGTCGCGCTGTGACGTGGGCGAGGTAGCAAGGATCGAGCCCGATGCAGTGGCCGCCGACCAGCCCCGGCTGGAAACGGAGGAAACTGCGGGTTTGTCGCTCAACGCACGACGACCTGTCAGGCCTTTAGCGGGCAACAAAAAGATCTAATTTATACCGTTCCGAATTCGATACGACTTAGATCAAAAGTCCGCACTGCGCGCGGTGCATCAGCTTGGCATCGGCAAGTACCAGCGCCATCATTGCAGCCGCAACCGGCGCGGCGCGGATGCCGACGCACGGGTCGTGACGGCCCCTGGTGACGATATCGGCGGCGTTGCCGTCGCGGTCGATCGTCGCCACCGGGGTCAGGATCGACGAGGTCGGCTTGAGCGCCAGGCGCACGACAACCGGCTGCCCGCTCGAGATGCCGCCCGCCGTGCCGCCGGCGTGGTTCGACAGGAACACCGGCCTGCCGTCGGGCCCGGGGCGCATCGCGTCGGCGTTGTCCTCGCCGCGCAGCCGGGCGGCAGCAAACCCGTCGCCGATCTCGACGCCCTTGACCGCGTTGATGCTCATCATCGCCGCCGCGAGTTCGCTGTCGAGCTTGGCATAGACCGGCGCGCCCCAGCCGGCAGGGACGCCGGTGGCAACGCACTCAACGACCGCGCCGAGCGACGACCCGGCTTTGCGCGCGGCGTCGAGGGCTTCGCCCCAAGCGCTTGCTGCCTCAGGGTCGGGGCAGAAAAACGGATTGCGCGTGATCTCGTCCGCGTCGAAGCGCGCGCGGCCGATCGCAATGCCGCCGAGCTCGACGAGGTACGCGCTGATCGTCACCCCGGGAATGACCAGCCGCGCTACCGCGCCGGCCGCGACCCGCGCCGCCGTCTCACGCGCCGAAGACCGACCACCGCCGCGCGGGTCGCGCAAGCCGTATTTAGCGTCGTAGGCATAATCGGCATGGCCGGGGCGGTAGCTTTGCGCGATGTCGCTGTAATCCTTCGAACGCTGGTCGACATTGTCGATCATCAGGTGGATCGGCGTTCCGGTCGTGCGGCCCTCGTAGACGCCCGACATGATGCGGATGGCATCAGGCTCGGCGCGCTGCGTAGTGAAGCGCGACGTGCCCGGACGGCGCTGGTCGAGGTAGGGCTGGATGTCGGCTTCCGCGAGCGCGAGCCCCGGCGGGCAACCGTCGACGACGGCACCGAGCGCGGGGCCGTGCGACTCGCCCCAAGTGGTGAAGCGGAAACTATGGCCGAAGGTGTTGTGGGTCACGCCGCGTGGCGGACGCGCTGCCGGAACGCCTCCATATACCGCGCATTGCCGAAGCTGCCCGTGAGTAGCCCGCCAACGGTGAAATCGGCGTCGAGCTGCGGCCAGTGCAGGGCGTAACCGGAACCGATCTCGATCTTGGCAATGGCCTCATCGCTCGCCTGCTCCAAACCCTGGAGCTGACGAGCCGGCATCGTGTAGGTAGCAGCGTTGGTCAGTTCGATGACGAGATTGCCCGTGGCGCGATCGAATGATGCGCTCCGTGCGTGCGGCTCGGTTTCGGCAACAATGCGCCCGCGCTCGCACGCTGCAGCAAACTCTGCGTCGGTAAGTTCAGCCATGAATTCTGATCTATGCTTTCATTAGCGTTGGTCATACCGAGCTTACTGCACCGAGAGCGCTTTTCATATCGACGAGTGCGAAGCCGCGATTCCGCATGAGTGTCGGCCCGTCGAGCGCGATCTTGGCCTCTCCTCCCTTACCTTCGACATGGACCAGCGGCGGCGGATGATCGTCGACATAAACCACGAAACGCAGCGCACCGAGGCGCAGGACCGTCGTCACGCGCTAGCTAAACAACCGAAATATCCGGCGCGTCCTCGGCCTTCATGCCAATGACATTGTACCCCGCATCGACGTGGTGAATTTCCCCCGTCACGCCGCTCGCCAGTTCGCTCAGCAGATACACGCCAGCCCCGCCGACATCGTCGATGGTGACGTTGCGGCGGAGCGGCGAATTATATTCGTTCCACTTCATGATGTAGCGGAAGTCGCCGATACCGCTCGCCGCCAGTGTCTTGATCGGCCCGGCCGAGATCGCGTTGACGCGGACGCGCTGCGGGCCGAGGTCCATCGCGAGGTATTTGACGCTCGCCTCGAGCGCCGCTTTGGCGACGCCCATGACGTTATAGTGGGGGATGACTTTCTCGGCCCCGTAGTAGGTCAGCGTCAGCAGCGCACCGCCGTCGGGCATCATCGCGGCGGCGCGCTGGGCGACCGCCGTGAAGCTGTAGACGCTGATGTTCATCGTCATCGCGAAGTTGTCGGGGCTGGTATCGACATACCGCCCGCGCAGCTCGTTCTTGTCGGAGAAGCCGATGGCGTGGACGAGAAAGTCGATCTTCGGCCACTTCGCCGCGACCTCGGCGAAACAGCGGTCGAGCGCGTCGGAGTCGGCGACATCGCATTCAACCAGAAATGGCCCGTTGGTGCCGTTGGCTCCGGCTGCCAAACTGGTCGCCAGCGGCCGGACACGCTTCTCAAGCGCCTCGCCCTGATAGCTGAAGGCGAGCTCGGCGCCTTGCGCGTTGAGCGCCTGCGCGATGCCCCACGCGAGGCTGCGGTCGTTGGCGACCCCCATAATGAGCCCGCGCTTGCCCGCCATCAGCTGGCCCTGCATCGGCTGCGGCGCGACCTGCAACATTCAACTTCCCGTAATCTGATCTGCCTGCCGCTTCTGGCCGACTTTGGGAATAATCGCCAGCGCCGCGTTGAGATGCGCGCCTGCGACGAGTCCGAGCCCGATGATATAGAAGAACAGCAGCGCGACGATGACCCCCGCGAGGCTGCCGTAGGTTAGGTCGTAGCTGCCGAAGCTGCGCAGCACCACCGGCAGCAGCATCGTCGTGCCGATCCACACCGCCGTCGTCAGCGCCGCCCCCGGCCAGATCGGCGAGTTGCCGGTCCGGTAGCGGCTCGGCGTCAGCACGTAGAAGATGCCGTACAGCGCCAGCATCAGCCCGCCCGCCGGCAGCAGCTGCCCGAGCCCCAGCAGCCGCGCTGTCTGCCCGGCGAGCGGTAGCAGCTGGACGACGAACTGCTCGACGCCCGTCAGCACGACCTGCACCGCAAACGCTATCACCATCAGGATCACCGCCGCGACGATCAGCAGGATCGCGCCGATCCGGTAGCGCCATACCGGCTGCGACGCGGCCGCGCCGTAGCTGCGCCGGATCAGCTCGCGGATCGTCTCGATGAATCCCGACACGGTCCACAACGTCACGACGATGCCGAACGTCAGCAGCCCGCCGCTGGCGCGCGCCGCGAGCACCTTGCGCACCGGCACCGCGATCAGCACGCCGACGTCGGGCGGCACGGTGCGCAGGAAGCCGTCGACGGCACGCAAGCCGTCGTCGGTGCGGCCGAGCGCGCCGGCCACCGTCGCGACGACGATGAAGAACGGGAACAGCGTCAGCAGCGACAGGTAAGCGAGGTTACCGGCGTTGGTGAAACCGTCGTTGAACGTGCCGCTGGCGATGCGCTCGACGATTCGCAGCGCACGCGCGGCGCGGAGCCGGACGATACCCCGCAACACTGTCGCCCGCAGCCTCATAGCGACTCGCCTAGTCGACCTCGAGCGAGCCGCGCGGATTACGTTCCGCATCACCCGACCAGTTTTCGGCGAACGCCTTCAGTTCGGTATCGTCCGCCGGCAAATCGACCGCCAGCTTGACGAGCTGGTCGCCCCGACTGCCGTCCATCCGGGTGAAGCCGCGCGCGCGCAGCCGCAGCGTCCGGCCCGAGGTCGAGCCGGCGGGAACGCTCAACGTCACCGGGCCGTCGACCGTCGGGACGCGCACCTTCGCGCCGAGCACCGCCTCGCCGAGCCGCACCGGCAGATCGAGGCGGATATCGTCGCCGTCGCGGACGAAGAAGCGGTGCGGCGCGGTGTCGAGCGTCACCAGCGCGTCCCCGGCCCCGCCCGGTCCCGGATCGCCCTGCCCACCGAGCCTAACCTGACGGCCTTCCTCGAAGCCCGGCGGCAGCTTGAGGTCGAGCGTCTTGCCGTTGCGCAGCGAAATGCGTTGCGGCTTCAGCGATGCGGCATCCTCGAACGACACGTTGAGCTTGTACGCAACATCGCCGCCGCGCGCGGGTGGCCGCGGGCGGGCCGAACCGCCGTTAGCGAAGCCTCCAGCGCCGCCGCCGCGGCCGAATAGCTCGGAAAACAGGTCGCTCGGGTCGCCGCCGCCGAATTCGAAGCTGCTCGCCCCGGCTCCGCCGCCCGGGCGCGCGCCGCTGAAACCGCCGCCGAAGCCGCTGCTGCTGCCGCCGCCATAGCCCGGCGGGGCTTTCGGCTGGCCGTCGGCATCGATCTCGCCGCGGTCGTACCGCCCGCGCTCCTTCTGGTCGGATAATATCGTGTACGCCGCCGAGACTTCCTTGAAGCGCTCGAGCGCCTTCGGATCATTGGCGTGCTGGTCGGGATGGTTCGCCTTCGCCAGCTTGCGATAGGCTTTCTTGATGTCGGGCGCGCTTGCCCCGCGCGGCACACCGAGGACGGAATAGAGTTCTTTCATGGTCGCTTGCGACACCACAGCCGGACCCGGCTGTAAAGAGGACTGAACCTCACAGGCGGCGACAACGAGGGCGGCGGACTTGCGACCGCCGCCCTGCTTTACGCCGACACCAGCGGATTATGCCGCCTGACGCGCCTCGCCGCCGTTGATGGCAGGCTGCACGGTGACAGGCTGCGTCGCGGCCGCCGGCTGGTTAGCCGTCGCCTCGATCGTCGGCGCTACGGTATTGCCAATCGCGACGGTGCGCGGCTTCATCGTCTCGGGAACCTCACGGACGAGGTCAATGTGGAGCAGGCCGTCCTTAAGGTCGGCGGTTCGCACCTGAACGAAGTCTGCCAGCTGGAAGCGTCGCTCGAAGGCGCGCATTGCAATGCCACGGTGGAGATACTGGCCCGCCGCGGTGCTCTCGTCCGCCTTGCGGCCCGCCACCGTCAGCACATTCTGGTGCGCGGTGATCGTCAGTTCGTTCTGGTTGAAGCCGGCGACGGCGAGCGTGATGCGGTACTGATCGTCGCCGCGACGCTCAACGTCGAACACCGGGTAATTTTCCGAAGCTTCGGCGCGGGCACTGGCCTCGAGCGCGTCGAACAGCCGGTCGAAGCCAATCGTCGAGCGGCGATAGGGGGTAAAGTCGAAAGCGGTACGCATGGTGGGTCCTCCAAATGAGCAACATGAGGCCGGACCC
>JAYTHJ010000264.1:0-3284 GCA_043732725.1 Sphingomonadaceae bacterium
AGGAACTCCATCGTCCGCCACCGCAGCCGCAGGGCCAAACCTCAGCGCAGTCGCGCTACCTCACCCCCAACACCAATGCCGCGAAGCGGCTTCGTGCATTGGGCTATTTCGCGGCACCCGGAGCCATGTGAATGATCGTCCGCTTTCCACGACCGGTCGCCCAAAAGTCGCCGGACGGCTTTCGGCCCCAATCTCGGCTTGCGATATCGCGATTACCGAGCTCGTCGACCGCCACGTGGTGGCGAAGTCACTGTTCCGATATGCTAGGTGTGCACACTACCCGACCGCCGCCACCTCGGCCAAGAAGTCGATGAAGCCCAGCGTCGCGTCGTCGAAGCCCAACACTCTCGGGTTGGTGCTGTCGATCAGCATATATTCGTCGGGAGCATGCGCGCCGTTGCCGTGCCCGAAGCCGAACTGGCCGGCCGGCAGCGACACCGGCGGCGCGGTGAAGACAAAGCCCGGCCACGATCCCGATAGGCGCGGATAAATGGAGGTCTTCACGCCCGCGCGGGCGTAGGCCGCGAGCTCCGCCTTGATAAGCGACGAATTCTCGCTGGTCTCGGTCGGATCGTAGCCGCCGCTGACGTTGACCTCGATGTCGCCGAAGCCGCGTTTGGCGAGGTGCGCCCTGAGCTTGGCAATGCATTCGTCCTTCGTCTGATCGGGAACGAGGCGCATATCGATCTTGGCGACCGCGCGCGACGGCAGGATCGTCTTGCCCCCCGGTCCGGTGTAGCCGGAGACGAGCCCTTCGATGTTCACTGTCGGCATCGCCGCCTCGCGCTCTAGGACCTGCGGCCACGATAGGTCGCCAACGAAATGCTTGATGCCCATGCTGCGCATCACCTCGGCAGAATCGCGCTTGCCCGCGGAGTCGGCGATCATTGCCTTCTCGCGCGGGGTCAGGGCACGGACATGGTCGAACCATCCGTCGATCGCCGGCGTGTTGCCGTCTGCCGTGACAAGCGTCGCTAACGCCTCAACCAAGTGCCACGCCGGACTGTCGACAATCGCCTTGTTGCTCGAATGCAGGTCCTTCGCTGGTCCACGTCCCCATTTTACACCGGTGGCGACGAGTTCGAGCTCGATGATACCTTTTGCGCCGAGGTTGACGACAACCCCGCCGTCGACCGGGTTCTGCCATCCCGACGGGATGATCGCGCCGATACACGGCTTCAGGGCAGCAAGGACGTCGGGTCGCCGGACGATCTGCGGGAAGTGCGGCGAGCCGATTTCCTCCTCGCCTTCGCACACGAGGACGAGGTTGACCGGCGGCCTGCGTCCGGTCGTCTTGTACGCGTGGAGAGCAGCCAGCACGATCGCCTCGGGACCCTTCTGGTTCGTTGCGCCGCGACCGACCATCACCTTGCCGAGCCCAAGGCGGTCGACGATCCGCCCCTCGAGCGGCGGCGACGACCATTCTGCTGGATCGAACTGCTTGACGTCATACATAAAATAGAGGGCCAGTGTCTTGTTCGCGCCGTTGGCCATCGTCGCGAACACCCCCGGCACCCCGTCGGTCGCCACCCGCTGGACCTGATCGAACCCGGCATCGCGGGCGAGCTCCATCATGTAGGTGCAGCCCGGCTCGATGTTGAGCTTCTCGGCGGCGATCGTCGGCAAAGCGATCCAGCTACGCAGCCGCTGGATCGCGGCGTCGTGTCCCGCTGTCACCGCGCGGCGCAATGCGGGATCTACTTCGCTAGCCGCCGCGCCGGGGAGGGTCAGGGCGACTCCGACGGCGGCCCCCTTAAGCATCGTTCGCCGATCGATCGCTGCGCTCATCTTCATCCCCTTTGTGTGACCTTAGTGCCGCTCGGCGGCTGTCGTTTGACGCAGCACGTCATAGTCGCTGCCCGTATTCCAGGTCGGCCAGCCGGTGGTGTTGGCAACATCGGTGCCGAGCGCGAACGCCACGGTCGCTTCCTGCACGGCGCCGTCAAAGGTCCACGCCGGGTCGAAGGCGTCGCTGGGCTGATGATAGCGGTCGCGGTTATATGCTGCGACCACGGGAACGCCGGCCGCCTCGCCCCCGTCGATCAGGTCACGTCCGGCGCGGAACGCGATCGCGGGCACCCCGACACGCGCGAACGAGTAATGATCGGACCGAAAATACCATCCGGCCTCGGGCGCTGGTTCCAGATCGACGCGCAGGCCGTACGCCTTGGCGACGCGAACAAGGTCGGCCTCGACCGGCGTGCGCCCGCCGCCGATGAGCTCGATGTCGCGTGCCGCGGGGAGGACAACGTGCGGATCGAGGTTGATGACGAGCGCGGTCGTCGCCAGCGGATAGAGCGGATGTTTCGCGTAATAGTCTGAACCCAGAAGGCCCTTCTCCTCGGCGGTCCACGCGGCAACGACGATCGACCGCGCCGGGCGCTTACCATGGGCGAAGGCGCGCGCGATCTCGATTAGCTCAGCTGTCCCAGTCGCATTGTCGACCGCGCCGTTACGGATGCTGTCGCCGGTTGCGTCGGGGCCGTTGGTGCCATTGGCGTCCCAGTGCGCGCCGTACAGGACGGTTTCATCCGCACGTGACGCGCCGGCGAGGCGGCCGATCACATTGTGGCTGATGATCGGTGTCGCTTTCAAAGCACCGTCGAACGACAGCGTGGACCCCGTCAGCGGAAACGCACGAAAGTCACGCGATCGGGCGCGAGCCTTGGCCGACTCGAGATCTAGTCCTGATACGCGCAAGAGGTCGACTGCGACGGACCGTGAGAGCCAGCCCGACGCCTTAAAGGGTGAGCTAGCCGCCGCAGGCGCAGGAACCATCTGGGGCAAAGCATCACCGCTGCCAACCTGGCTGAACGGATAGCTCGCCGCCGCATCCTCGTGGATAACGAGCACCGCGACGGCACCAGCGCGGGCCGCTGCTTCCACCTTCGAGCCGAACCGGCCCGACAGTACCATGCGCTTGCCTTCGAAGCCCAGGTCGCTTGCCGACTCGAAGTCTGGGTCGTTCGCGAGGACCACCGCAACTTTGCCTGTCATGTCGACGCCGGCGTAAGCATCCCAGCCGAGTTTAGCGTCGACGACGCCAAATCCGGCGAAGACAAGTGGCGTGTCGGTCACTATCGTGCGGCCCGGCAGTCGAAGCGCCAGCGTCGCGTCGCGGCCTAAGGTCAGTTTCCGCGCACTACCGCCGAGCCCTAGTGTCATCGTGGCATTCGGAAGCCGATCAAGCCGGATGAGCGGTACGTCTTGCGTCCAGCCGCCATGCTCGCCGCCGGGCGCGAAACCGGCAGCGGCAAACGCCTTCGAGACGTAGGCAATCGTCT
>JAYTHJ010000265.1:0-10673 GCA_043732725.1 Sphingomonadaceae bacterium
CAAAGCTCGGGATGAACGGGTTGGGATTACGTCTCAATCAAAGCGACCCTGAACCAAGTTGTTTTGTCGTTCTCGCGCAGGCGAGAATGACAAGGCAGGTTCGCTAGGCGCGACGAGGAACTTGTATTGTCAGACAGCTTCTATCCGCTCGAAGTGCTCGACGTCCGGCCGGAAACCGCCGATGCCCTGACGCTGCGCTTGCGCGCTCCCGCCGATGCTGTCGACGCGTTCGTCTTTCGGCCCGGCCAATATCTGACGTTACGCGCCGCTATCGGTGGCGAGGACGTGAGGCGCAGCTACTCGATCTGCGCCGCTCCCGCCGACGGCGAGCTGCGCGTCGGCATCAAGCGCGTCGCGGGCGGGCGGTTCTCGTCATGGGCAAGCAGCTTGCGCGCCGGCGACACGGTCGAGGCGATGCCGCCGAGCGGCAACTTCACCTGGGACTTCGTCCCCGGCCGCGCCGCGAGCTACGTCGCCTTCGCCGCCGGCTCGGGGATCACGCCGGTGCTGTCGCTGCTCAAGACCGCGCTCGCCGTCGAACCCGATAGTCGGTTTACGCTGCTTTACGGCAACCGCTCGTCGGACTCGATCATGTTCCTCGAGGAACTCGCAGCGCTCAAGAACCGCTATCTCGGACGGTTGCAGGTCTATCACTTCCTCACCGCCGAAGCCGATGACGTCGCACTGTTCAACGGGCGTCTCGACACGGCGCGTATCGCCGAAGCGCTGCGCAGTCTGGTCGACACCAGCGGCTTGGAGGCAGCGTTCGTCTGCGGTCCGGCGGCGATGATGGACGCCGCCGAACGCGGGCTGATCGATGCGGGCGTTGATCCGGCGCGCATCCTTGTCGAGCGCTTCACCGCCGGACCATTGTCGGCCGCCGCCGCCGCGGCGGCGCGCCTTCTCGAAGCGAAAGCCGAGGGCCGCATGGTGCAAGTGACGCTCGACGGTCGCCGCCGCACTATCGAATTCCACGCTGGGCTCGGCAGCATTCTCGAATCGGCGCGCGCCGCCGGCATGCCCGCGCCGTTCGCCTGCAAGGCCGGTGTCTGCGCCACCTGCCGCGCCCGGCTGACATTGGGCGAGGTCGAGATGAAGGCGAACTATGGTCTTAGCGCCGGCGAGGTCGCGCAGGGCTTCGTGCTGACCTGCCAGGCGGTGCCGATCACCGACGACGTCGCGGTCGATTTCGACGGGTAGGGACAATTTCGTTCAAGCCAGATCGGTCCAGTTTCAATGCGACAGTGCCGCGATCCCGGAGCGAATTGGCGCTGTCCTGTATATAACCAATTAGACTAATAACGCTGGATGACCGAGTCGCAACGGGCAGTGTCTGCGTTAACGACGGCGACGCGTTTGTATGCCGATCCGCAAGGTTGTTCGCATACCGACCCAAGCGCATCGCCGCCGGATCCCGCTCTTACCGTTCCGGGTGGGCCAAAAGAGTCTCCAAAGACGGATGCCGGTGCCGATTTGGGTGTATCGAAAGAGTTGCCAAACCGGGGCGATCCCAACCAAAAAGCTTTTCTTGCAAAGCGCGGAAAAGTGACATCGAGCAGCTTAGCGCGACGGCTGCGGCGATCACCCGACGCCGAGGTTGTCGATCAGCCGGGTGGTTCCCAGCCATGCCGCCGCGAGCAGCCGGGCGGGACGGTCGAACCGGGTCAGCGGCTCGAGGTCGTCGGCCCCGGTCAGCGCGACATAATCGACCCGGTGAAAGCCGCCAGCGCGCAGCGTCGTGTGCGCATGAGTCAGGGTCGTCGCCGCATCCTCCCCGGCCAGCAGCGCGGCGCGGGCCGCCCCCAACGCGCGCGGCAATGTCAGGGCCTGCACGCGCTCGGCCGGGTTCAGATAGCGATTGCGCGACGACAGCGCCAAACCGTCGGCGTCGCGGACGATCGGCACCCCGGCGATCTCGATCGGCAGATCGAGATCGCAGACCAGCCGCCGGATGATCGTCAGCTGCTGCCAGTCTTTCTCGCCGAACAGCGCCACATCGGGCGTTGCCTGCATCAGCAGCTTGGTCACGACGGTCGCGACCCCGTCGAAATGCCCCACTCGCGCAGCGCCGCATAGCCGATTGGCAAGCGCAGCGACGCTGACCGTCGTCGCGAACCCGGCCGGGTACATCGCGCTGACCTCGGGGGCGTAAAGCAGATCGCACCCGGTCCCCGCCAGCGCCGCGGCATCGCTGGCCTGATCGCGGGGGTAGCGGTCGAAGTCCTCGTGCGGCCCGAACTGCGCGGGATTGACGAAGATCGACGCGACGACGCAGTCGGCCCGCTGCCGAGCCGCGGCGATCAGTGCCAGATGCCCGGCATGCAGCGCGCCCATCGTCGGCACGAGCGCGATCCGGCTGCTGCGGCGCCGCCACATGGCGACCTCGGCGCGCAGATCGGCGACGGTACGAACGATCGGCAGCGACTCGGGCATGGGCACTCGCGGTTGACTTGGCGACATCGCTGCCTGAAACAGCCCGCGAGCGGCCAGGCGGACGGGGTTATGCGCGCGCAACAAGCACATCTGATCGTGCTCGGCAACGAGAAGGGCGGCTCGGGCAAGTCGACGACGGCGGTCCATATCGCCGTCGCGCTGGCGCATACCGGTGCCGCGGTCGGGGTCGTCGACCTCGACGCACGCCAGCGAACGTCGGCGCGCTACCTCGAGAACCGCGCGGCGTTCGCCGTCAAGCGCGGCCTCGATCTCGTCCAGCCCGAGGTCGCGGTGATCGCCGACGGCGACGGCGATGTCGGCAAGCTGGCGGTGCAGCGCGAGGCATGGGCGGGCAAGGACTATATCGTCATCGACACGCCGGGCCGCGACTCGCCGCTGGCGCGCGCCGCGCTGAGCGCCGCTGATACGCTGGTGACGCCAATGAACGACAGCTTCGTCGATTTCGACCTGATCGGCCAGGTCGACCCCGAGACCTACAAGGTGTCGCGTCCGAGCTTCTATGCCGAATTGGTCTGGCAGTCGCGGCAGAAGCGCGCCCGCGCCGACGGCGGCACCGTCGACTGGGTAGTACTGCGCAACCGCTTGTCGACACTGGAGGCGCGCAACATGAAGCGCGTCGCCGGAGCGCTCGAGGAGCTCGCCAAGCGCGTCGGCTTCCGGGTCGTGCCGGGACTGTCCGAGCGGGTCATCTTTCGCGAGCTGTTCCCGCGCGGACTGACCTTGCTCGATATCGCCGCGCTCGAAGACTTCTCGGTCAGCCATATCGCGGCCCGGCTCGAGCTGAAGGCGCTGGTCGGCGGCTTGCGGCTGCCGTCGCGAGGCGCTGAACGCGGTCCGGTCGCGGCGGTCGCTTGATGCCGCGATCTGTCATTTGATGCTCGGGGGCGCTTGATGCTGCTGGTGCTTCTGGCCGTCGCCGGGCTGCTGTATTGGCTGCACAGCCGCGGCGAGCTGCTGCCGGCGGTTGCGAAAGCGCGGCCAAAGCTGGCGCGCTGGAGCATGGCGGGGGCGTCGGCGCTGCTGGCGTTGAACGGTCTGCGCAGTGGCAACTGGCTCGAGATCGCGATCGGCGTCGTCGCAGCGATGCTCTTCTTCTACGCCCCGGCGCGCCCGGCCAGACTTGTCCTGAAGCAGCCTGAAGCTTGCGCCGTCCTCGGTGTCGGACCTGCCGCGAGCGCGTCCGAGATCAATGCGGCGTGGCGGCGGCTGATCGCGCAGGTCCATCCCGACAAGGGCGGCAGCGCCGACCTCGCGCAACGTGTTACCGCCGCGCGCGACCTGCTGCTGGCGCGCCTGGAGCCTTGATGACGCACCGCTTCCATCCGACCTTGCTGCGCGAGTACGACTTGCGTGGCATTATCGGCGAGACGCTGACCGAGGCCGACGCGACCGCGATTGGGCGCAGTTTCGGGACGCGTGTCCGCCGGGCCAATGCGAGCAAACCCGGCCGCAAGGTCGCGGTCGGCTACGACGGGCGTCATTCGTCGCCGGGGTTGGCGGCAGCACTGATCGCCGGACTCAATGCGACCGGCTGCGACGCGCTGAGTATCGGGCTGGGGCCGACGCCGATGCTCTACTACGCGGTCCACGAACTCGCGGCCGACGGCGGCGTCATGATTACCGGCTCGCACAACCCGCCCGAGTATAACGGCTTCAAGCTGATGCTCGGGCACGGGCCATTCTTCGGGGCCGACATCGCTAACCTTGGCACGCTCGCCGCGACCGGCGACTGGGAGATCGGCGAGGGCGGTGTCAGCGAAGTCGAGATCACCGATCGCTATGTCGACCGCTTGCTCATGGGTTATGACGGTGCGCCGATGACGGTGGCATGGGACGCCGGCAACGGCTCGGCCGGTCCGGTGGTCGAAAAGCTCGTCAAGCGCCTGCCGGGCAAGCACTTTACCTTGTTCACCGAGGTCGATGGCGACTTTCCCAACCACCATCCCGATCCGGCCGAGGAGCATAACCTTGCCGACCTCAAAGCAGCAGTCGCAGCGCACGGGTGCGATCTCGGGCTGGCGTTCGACGGCGATGGCGACCGGCTCGGCGCGGTCGACGGCCATGGCCGCGTCATCTACGGCGACCAGCTGCTCGCCATCCTAGCCGAACCCGTGCTTAAGGCGTTGCCCGGTGCGACGGTCATCGCCGACGTCAAATCGAGCGGCGCGTTGTTCGCGCGTATCGCCGCGCTCGGTGGCAAGCCGTTAATGTGGAAGACCGGCCACTCGCTGATCAAGGCGAAGATGCTCGAGATCGGCGCGCCGCTGGCGGGCGAGATGAGCGGCCATCTGTTCTTTGCGCATGAGTATTACGGGTTCGACGACGGCGTCTACGCCGCGGTGCGCCTGCTGCGCGCGACCACCGCGTCAGGACACAGTCTGGCCGAGCTGAAGGATGCGATGCCGGCGCTGGTCAACACTCCCGAGCTGCGCTTTCCGTGCAGCGAGGAGCGCAAGTTCGCGGTGATCGACGAGGTCCTGGCGCGGCTGGCGGCAAGCGGGGCCGAGGTCGATAGCACCGACGGCGCCCGGGTGACGACGGCCGACGGCTGGTGGCTGCTGCGCGCTTCGAATACCCAGAACGTCCTCGTTGCACGCGCGGAGTCGACCCATCGGGCCGGACTGGACAGGTTATTGGCACAGATTGACATTAGGCTGCGGCAGTCCGGAGTTTATCGAGCCTGACCGCCAAGCGCTTTAATGCTGCACTGCAGTATTTTACGCTTGCTATTGTCACCATTCGCGACTATTGTGCAGCGCAACATAGGACGAGATAATGGCAATTAACGAGAAAAAGCCAAAAGCTAGCAAGCCTTTGGTGCCGATCCAGAGGGCTAAGCCGCAGGTTTCGGCAACGCGGACTCCAAAACTGAAGGAACCGGTTAACGGGCAGTCCCTCGCCAAGCCGTCCCTCGCCAAGCAGTCGCTCGCCAAGCCGTCGCTCGCCGGGCCGTTATTCGCCAAGCCGCTAATCTCGGTGCCCGTCGCGGCCGCCGTGCCGGTGCGACCCGTTCTAGCAGCTAAGCCCTTCGTGCCGACGTCATCAATTGTCCGGCCTGCAGCAACGATGCCGATCCCTAACGCTGCTCCCGCACCAGTCGCCAAGCCGGCAGAGATCGCGCCGTCAGCCGCACCTGTCCAACCTGCTGTTACAGCTGCAGCCTCGTCTCTGCCCGCTCCGTCGCTAGCGGCATCGACTATTCGTGCCACCCAACCGCTACTTGCAATGAAGGAAGCCAAAATGACCGATAAGTTCACCGCTGCCGCAGACGCTATGAAAAACGGTGCCGAGCAGATGAAGAGCAGCATGACCAGCCAAGGCGAGAACGTCATGGCGCAGGGCAAAGCTGCGATGGAGCAGATGGCGACGAAGTCGCGCGAAGCCGTCGAGCACGGCATGAAGCACGCCGACGAACTTGCTTCGATGGCGCGTGGCAACGTCGAGGCGATGCTCGCCTCGTCCCGCGCCGCCACTGCCGGGCTGGAAGCGATTGCCCATCAGGTTGCCGATTTCTCGCGCAAGAGCTTTGAGGAGACGACCGCGGCCGCTCGCGCGATGACCACGGTCAAGACGCCGAACGAGCTGATGCAGCTGCAGAACGACTTTGCCAAGACGCAGTTCGATCACGCGATCAGCGAAATGTCGAAGCTGTCGGAGACGATGGTCAAGCTGATGGGCGAAGTTTTCGAGCCGATCCAGAAGAGCGCCACGGCAGCGACCGACAAGGTCAAGGCGATGGCCTCGTCGGTGACCAAAGGCAAGGCCCTCTGAAAACCGAATTACCCAAGCCTTAATGCACGGGCGGGGGCAGCAAGCCCTCGCCCGTTTGCGTTGAAACGGCACGCCCCTTGCCGCTGCGGCCCCGGCACCCGTATATTGTTTTGTCATTCAGCAGTGCGACGGCGGACCTATGAGCTTTGCGGCATCCCTAATTAAGCAAGCGATAACGCTGGCGGGCAAGGACGACGAGCGTCGCGACGACGGCGACGAGGGCGGCCGCAGCGGGGTTGGCGTCGCGACCAAGACCAAGCCGAAAACCAAGCAGCCGGCGCTGTACAAGGTGCTTCTGCTCAACGACGACTATACGCCGATGGAATTCGTCGTGCTGACGTTGCAGCGTTTCTTCCGGATGACCACCGAGGATGCGACGCGGGTGATGCTCAGCGTCCACCAGCGCGGCGTCGGCATCTGCGGGATTTTCACCTACGAAGTTGCCGAGACCAAGGTCAATCAGGTGATGGATTTTGCCCGCGAGCACCAGCATCCGCTTCAGTGCACGCTCGAAAAAGACTGAGTCGAACGACGCTTGCTAACGTGCGAGTTCGCCGCGCACTAGCGCCGCCGAACTGTTGGACAACCTACACCGTTCTACCCGATATGTCGTCTCCCCGGTCGTGCGATGATACTGCGACAACGCGCTAGTTGCATTCGCCGCTGGCGACGCTCTCGGTAAAAAAATGTTATCTAATTTCGCGCACGGTTTGAACACTGTTGTGATCGGTGCCAACGGCGGCATCGGTGCCGCGTTAACCGCTGCCCTGCAGAGTTCCGATCAGGTTGGACGGTTATGGGCGTTGTCCCGATCAGGTGCCGGTGACGCCGACCATGTTGTCGATCGTAAGATGATTTCCGGCCAGCTCGATCTCCTCGAACCGGCCAGTATAACAGCCGCCGCGACCTCGATCACTGAGCCGCTCGATCTCGTCATCGTTGCCACCGGGATGCTGCGTGATCCCGAGCGGGACCTCCGGCAGCTAGACGCGGCGCGGCTGGCGCTGAACTTTGCTGTCAATGCGACCGGTCCGGCGCTTGTCGCTCAGGCATTTCTGCCCAAGCTGCGGACCGATCGCCGGACTGTGTTCGTGGCGTTGTCGGCCCGTGTCGGCTCGATCGGCGACAACCGGCTCGGGGGCTGGTACGCCTACCGCGCCTCGAAGGCGGCACTCAACCAGCTAATGCGGACGCTGGCGATCGAGCACGCGCGGAAGAACCCACTCGGTGTCTGCGTCGGGCTCCACCCCGGAACCGTCGACACGCCGTTATCGAAGCCGTTCCAGCGCGGTGTTGCGGCCGACAAGCTGTTCACCCCGGAATATTCGGCGGTGCGGCTACTCGAGGTTATCGGACAGTTGACGCCGGCCGACAGCGGCGGGCTATTTGCGTGGGACGGTGCGCGCATCGCACCCTAAAGCTTAGCCACGCGGTGAGCTTCGCTGAACGCCACAATCATGCCATGCCACCGGTGTTAACCGTAACCCATGATGCCCAGCATGTTAGGTCGCCCGCGTTGAAGGTCGTCGACCTCGCCGAATTCTACGCGCCCGGCGGCGGCGGCGTCCGCACCTATGTTGACCAAAAGCTACGCGTCGCCGCTGCGCTCGGGCATGAGATGGTGATCGTCGCGCCCGGTCCCGAGGACCGAGTCGAGCACCACGGCAGCGGGCGGATCATCTGGCTCAAGTCGCCGTACATGCCGACCGACAATCGCTACCATATTTTCTGGGATCCGGCTCCGGTGCACGCCGTGCTCGATGCCGAACAGCCCGACCTGATCGAGGCGTCGTCGCCGTGGCGCGCCGGTTGGATCGCAGCGCGCTGGCCGGGCCGGGCCAAGCGCGTACTGTTCCTGCATGTCGAACCGGTTGCGGCCTATCCGTATCGCTGGCTCAGCTGGTGTTTCTCGCAGGCGCGCATCGAACGCCTGTTTGAGTGGTACTGGCGCTATTTGCGCAATTTGCATCGGCACTTCGACGCGACGGTCGTCGGCGGGACCTGGATGGCCGGGCGGCTGATCGACCACGGCCTGACGCCGCCGGTGGTCGTGCCGATGGGCGTCGAGACGGCGGTATTCCGCCCCGAGCTGCGCGATCTCGACCTGCGCCGCGAGATGCTGGCTCGCTGCGGCTTGGGCGAGGACGCGCTGTTACTGATCGGGGTGGGGCGGCACCATCCCGAAAAGCGCTGGCCGATGCTGATCGATGCGGTCGGACGCTACAACGCCACCGTAACCCGGAAGGCTGGCTTCATCCTTGCAGGCGACGGAGTCCAGCGCGCGAAGGTCGACCGTGCTGCGGCAGGCAAGGCGCATGTGCGTGTGCTTGGCCCGGTCGGCGACCGCAGCGAACTGGCGCGGCTGCTGGCGTCGTCCGACGCGCTGCTGCACGGCTCGACGTCGGAGACGTTCGGCATGGTCGTCGGCGAGGCGCTGGCGGGCGGCTTGCCGCTAATCGTGCCGGCGTTCGGCGGCTGCACCGGACTGGCGGCTCCCGGCTACGCCGAAAGCTATGCCCCGGCGACAGCAGATGCGGCGGCCGCGGCCATCACACGAATCGCTAAGCGCGATCACGCCGCGATGAGCGCCGCGGCGGCGCAAGCCGGCGTTGCGCTGGTCGGCCCGACCGACGCGCATTTCACCAAGTTACTAGCATTTTATACCACGTTAGTCGACTCGCCCGCGGCCGCACCGGCGCTGTCGCACGCCGCTTGAGCAACCGGCCGAGCCGCACTATATCGCGCTCGCAACGATACAGGCTACTTCGATAATCGTGCGCGCGCTGGCCTCCACGATCATCCTCGGTGCGGCGCTCGTCGCGAGCACAAACTTAGCGCTGGCGAGCGACGATCCGCGGCATTTGTTGCCATCGATCGCCCCCGGACTGACCGCGCAGTCGGCCCCGTGCGATGCAGCGCCTGCCCGCCAGCTGGCGCTGGCTGATCTCGTCGATCTCGCTTTATGCCGCAACCCCGCCACCGCCGTTGCTTGGGCCTCGGTGCGCAGTGCGGCCGCGAACACCGGTATTGCACGCGCCGCCGAACTGCCGAACGTCACGGTCAATATCGGTCCGACGATCAGCCGCACCGATCAGTTTAGCCGCCAGACGTTCATCACCGGCGTCGTCGGCGGCGGTGTCACCGGCGGCGGTATCCCGGGGCAGACGTTCAGTTCGAGCCTGAACTCGACCGACATCGGCTCGTCGGCCAATCTTGCGCTGAGTTACCTACTGTTCGACTTCGGCGGCCGCGCGGCGCGGATCAATAGCGCCCGCGCTAATCAGCGCGCCGCGCTCGCGAGCTTTGCTGATACCGCGCAGACCGTCGCGCTTAACACTGTGACGGCGTACAACAACCTGCAAGGCTTCCGCGCGTCGGTCGTGGCATCGAACGCCAGCGTGCTGTTCGCTCACCAGTCGCTCGACAACGCCGCAGCCCGCGAGCGCGCCGGCGTGGCGACGCCCGCCGATCGGCTGCAGGCAGAGACCGCGCTGGCGCAGGCGCAGCTCACCTTGCAGCAAGCCGAAGGCTCGGCGCGCACCGCCGGGGGGCAGCTGGCGGTTACCGTCGGCTTGCCGCCGACGATCGTGCTGGATCTAGCGGCGGTGCCGCCGCTGGCCTCGGCCGAGCGCCTGACCGGTGACGTCAGGACACTGATCAGCGAGGCCGAGCGGCTGCGTCCCGACCTCGCCAGCCGCCGCGCCAGCCTCGACGCAGCGCAGGCTTCGGCGCGCGCGGCGCGGTCGGACGCGCGGCCGTCGGTCGAGCTGAACGCGTCGGACGGCGTCAATTATGCGAACTCGATCAACGACCGCAACAGCGGCAGCGTCGGGCTGAGCTTCGTCGTCCCGCTGTTCAACGGCTACGACCGGGCCTATCGCCGTGCCGCCGCGCAGGCCGAGGTCGAGCGCAACGTCGCGCTCGTCGAACAGACCCGTCAGCAGGCCGGGCTCGACGTTTTCACCAACGCGACCGCGCTCGACACGCAGATCCGCGTGCTGGCTACCGCGCGCGTGCTGATCAACAGCGCCACCGCCTCGGCTAACATTGCGCAGGGGCGCTTTGCCGCCGGTGTCGGGACCTTCACCGACCTGCTCAACGCGCAGTCGGCGCTGGCGAATGCGCGGCAACAGGTGGTCAGTGCCGATTTTGGAGTGCGCAACGCGCAGGCGCAGCTGGCGCGCTCGGTCGGCAGTATCGGCGCGGCGGTCGACGAGCTACGGGGAACACGATGAGACGCCGCCGGACCTGGATCATCCTCGGACTGATTGTCCTGACCGTCGTCGGCATCGTCTTATGGCGCAGCCGCCACAAGCCCGACCCCGCGGCGGCGTACAAGACCACGCCGGTAACTCGCGGTGACCTGACCGAGTCGATCACCGCAAACGGCGTTATCAATCCGGTTCGCGTCGTCAGCGTTGGCACGCAGGTCTCGGGCACAGTGCAAA
>JAYTHJ010000266.1:0-3256 GCA_043732725.1 Sphingomonadaceae bacterium
ATAGATGCTATGGCGAATAGTCGCACCCGCGGTATTGGTCGAAATGAGCCCGGCCAGCATCTGGGCATCGGTACCCCCGGTCGCTGACAGTGATTTACCGAAGAGCGACAGCTCATGAAGGAAATCATGCAAGTGCCAGTTGCCCGACGCGGTCACACCGATGTGATCGAGATCCCACTCGAGCGTCCTCGGCAATGCACTAGCATCGATAACGAGATTCCCGTTGAAAATCTCGGAACAGCTGTGCAATCCACCAAGTATCCGAAGACCTGTGATTTTGGTTTCTGACCGCAGCTGATCAGCTAAGAACTGCCGTAGCGCGGCGACGCTACTGGGACGAAATTACAAACTTGGTTTGCATTTGACGATATTTCCCCAGTCGCTGATACTTGGCATAGCCGATTCATAATATTGCGAAAGCACGGGATCAGCCACATTTTTGTCCTCTCTTGGATCGTCAAAACCAAGCTTTCGAGAACGCCAAATGTCTCGGTAACCTGTCCACATCGGCAACCAGAATTCAACATACCCGGCAAAGCCAGGTACCCGATGGCCGCGCACCGCAAGGCCTTGTCGGCTTCCGCCGGCAGCCCGCTTTTCAGAAGTCGATCGTGACGCTCGCCGTGGCTAGCCGCCCGGGAATGATCTCGTAGGCGGCCTCGCTGACGAGGTTGAAGCTTTGTACATCGAACAGGTTCGACAGTACGACTCGGAGCGTTGTCGCCTTGCCGCCGAGCTTGAAGCTGTACCGGCTTCCGAGATCGACGATCGTCCGGGCCGGGATCGCGACCCGATTGTCGAGTGTCGCAACTTGGGCACTCTGGTGGGTGGCTTTGGCGTCGACGGAAAAGCCGTCGACAAATGCGGGCTTCCATTCTAGATTTACCTGAAACCTCGAGTTGATCGAGCCAACCGGCCGAGCCCCGATCGACCCGTCGTGGGCGGCTAGGCCGCTGACCCGCGGGGTTAGCAGGACAACACCGGCGACCAGGTCGAGGCGTGGGGTGAGCGCGCCGGCAATCGAGGCTTCGATCCCGCGGTTGACGACGGAACCGAGCGGCCCGAAACGCCCGTCGATGCCGATGTTGTAATACGGTTTGCGGACGTCGAAGACGCCAGCGATCAGCGTCACCGTGTTGGTGGCAGACCAGCGCATTCCGAGATCGCGCTGGCTGATCAAGATCGCAGGCTGGGGTTCGTTGCGGTTGACCGCGTTCGACGGCGCAACGCCGCTCTCTTCGAGCCCGGTGACGTATCCCGCATATAGGGCGAGCTTCGGCGTCAGTCGCGCGACCGCATTGACGTTGAACAAAATCGGCTGCGCGATGGTCGAAACCGTCGTCCGACCCGGCAGGCCGGTTTGCTTGCGATAGTCGCTCCGCGAAACGCCGACCGCGAGGTCGCCTACCCCTTTCCACTTGCTTTCGTAGGCGATACCGACGGTCCATTGCCTGATCCGATCGCGCTGCTGTTCGCCGAACTGAAGCACCGGCTTCGGCGGGGTAGCGCGGCTTTCGATCGTCGTGGGACCGAGATCGATCTCGTCCGAACCATCGAAGCGCCGGTCCCGGGCGCGCGCGCGCAATGAAACCGAAACGCGGTGTCGCCGCGGGCCCTCGACAAAAGCGTGGGCGAGGCGCACCTCGCCGCTTGTGGCGCCCTCGTTGCTCGGCGGGTCGGCGATGACGAGGTGGCCACCGGTACCCGACGGCGTGACGTCGACCAGCAGGTTCGAGAATTCCTGGAGCGCATTAAGCTCGGATCGAAAAACGCCCGCCGTCAGCGTCCACGCCGGTGACAGATCGACTGTGACCAGCAACCCGTAGTTGATCAGGTCGCCCCTGAACCGCGCCCAGTCGGGGCCGATAAAACGACGCTGAGGAATGCGCGGCGGCAGATAATCCCCGGCGGGTAGATAGATCACACTGTCTTCGGAACTCTGGCGTTCGCGCGACCAAAACGGCATGATGTCGATCCACGGACCGGGGGTCCAGCGAGCCGACGCCGCGAGTTCCGACGTGTTCGACCGCGTTCCATTGAAATCGTTGAAATGATTTATCGTAAAGCCCGCCGCCAGTCGAAGTCGGTCGGCGATCAATGGCTGATTGATGTCGGCCTCGAGTGTCGAGGTCCGACCGTCATCGGCCGATATGAACAGGCTCAACGCCGGCGAGTCATCGGGCTTGCGCAACACGGTATCGACGATGCCTGTCGGCGACGGGAAGATAATGCCGAGCGCCGAAACCCCGACCCGAATATTGGTCGCTTCGACGAGATGGCTGTCAATCGGTATAACCTGATCGAAGTAGAGACCGTCGAGCCGGACGTTACCCGCGGCGACCGGCGAGAATCCGCGTACGATGCTCGCCTTGTAGATACCGACGCTCTCGCGCCCGACGACGGTGCCGAAGCCATCATCGGCGGTGCGGAGCGCGTTTTCGTCGGCACGATGCCCGATGACCGCAGTGGCCTCTACAGTTGAAGACGACGCGCCCGGGTCAAGTTGCTGGGCACATCCGGAAGCGGGATCAAAGAAGTATAACACCAGCGCAGCTGGCCCCGCGCAAACAAAATGGCTTCGCTTGAAGCGCATAACCAGCAAACCACACTCCCCCCCGACAGAGAAACCGGCACCGCGCTGCCGCGGCACCGGCCAAGGCCGAAGATCGGACGTCAGTCGATCGGCGGGGTACGCACGTCGGTCGAGTGACGAACGTCGATCGGGGTACGCACGTCGGTCGAGTGACGAACGTCGACTGGGGCACGACGATCGGTTCCGTGACGAACGTCAGTGACCTGCGCGGTGACGACGTGCGGGACGCGCATGGCACTCGCAGCACTTCCGGCGCCGAGCACCGCAACCGCCATCAGCGTCGCAGTAATGATTGTCTTCATCTTCCAGTCCTCCAAAAATCCACGGGAGGTATTCCGACGTGGCCATATTGCGATAAGCGTGGAGTACGAAGCCCGAAATGGCCGCGCTGCGATGATTTCACGACGAAAAGCCGATGGAATGCCGATGGCAATATTTTTCGCTACAGCCGGCATTGTTTTCGAGACACTGCCAGACGGCGGATGGGCTGGGTATCTTGGGCCCAACCTGCACGATTGCCACGCCACGGTGCCATAGAAGCTCTGGCTGCACAGGGCACCAAGCACCGGATCGCGGAGTGATGAGGTGTCAGGCGCGAAGGCCCGGGCCAGCTTCATCGCCAGCGACCGCACCTACGGTGCTCGTCGCGTCTGGCACGACCTC
>JAYTHJ010000267.1:0-3196 GCA_043732725.1 Sphingomonadaceae bacterium
GGTCGAGTCGCTGCAGATATTATTCACGGAAAGGCCGTTATGTTCATCACGGTCGCTATCGTCGCCGCTCGCGCACTTGTCGCCGTCGTTCCCGCCAACGCGGTCACCATCCTCACGCTTTACAACACCGGCGTCGACGCCGGTGGCGTTGCAACGACGCGCAACAGTGCCGACCTGTATTGGACGCTCGGCAATGGCACCGCCGACACCGGTGCTACCAATGGCGTCTTCCCGATCGTGCCGTGAAGTGCGGAGACCGCAGCCTCGCGCTGGGTGACTCCGACGCAGGACGCGGCCAATCTGGTCGACGCTGTCGATCACCTCTACACGTTCACCGAAACGTTCTCGCTGGACGGTTGCAACGCCGCGACGGCAGCGTTCACCTGGCGTTTCGCCGCGGATAACAGTGTCGACAGCATCACGCTGAACGGTACCACGCTGGCGGCCAGCAGCGGCGGATACAACAGCTGGACCGGCTTCGACTCGACGGGGGCAAGCTTCGTCGCCGGCGTGAACACCTTGACCTTTGTCGTTCGCAATTTTGGTGACGGTGGTAGCCGGATCAATTCTGCCGGGCTGCTCGTCGAACTCGCCGGAACCGCTGACGCTGTCGATGCTGTTCCGGACGCGTCGGTCTGGGGCACTGATGGTCGCCGGTTTCAGCATGGTCGGTTTCGCCATGCGCCGCCCGTCGACAACGATCACTGATTAAGCACGACCGAAGAAGGCGGCGGCTCAATCGCCGCCGCCGCCTTCTGAACGTCACTGGAGCCGGCGCGGCGACTGCCCATTGTCTCCTGTTTCTTCGTCCCGTTACTTCATCTGCGTTAAGTTTAGCTGCGATAATCGCCGTTGATTGAAACATAGCCGTGGGTAAGGTCGCAGGTCCAGACTCGCGCGCGGCCGTCGCCGAGCCCGATTTCGACGGCGATATCGATCTCGCTGCCGGCGAGATGCCGCGCCACTGGGGCTTCGTCATAGTCGTCGACGACCGCGCCGTGCGCGGCGACCAACGTCGTCCCGAAACGGATACTCAGCCGGTCGCGATCGGCGGCTTCGCCGGCCTTGCCGACAGCCATCACGATCCGTCCCCAGTTGGCGTCGCCGCCGCCGATCGCAGTCTTGACCAGCGGCGAGTTCGCGATGCTGAACGCGATGCGGCGCGCGGCGGCATCGCTCTCGGCGCCGCTGACGTCGACGGTGATGATCTTGCTCGCGCCCTCGCCGTCGCGCACGACGAGCTGCGCGAGATCGCGGCAGAGCGCGGTCAACGCCGCCGCAAAGGCATCGGCACCCGGATCAATCTCAGTATCAAGTCGCGGGTTGGCGGCGGTGCCTGTGGCGAACGCTAGCACCGTGTCTGACGTCGACGTGTCGCTGTCGACCGTGATGCAGTTGAAGCTCGTGGCCGCGGCGCGGCGCAGCATCGCCTGAAGCAACGGCGCAGCAATCGCCGCATCGGTAAAGACAAAGCCGAGCAGCGTCGCGAGGTCGGGAGCGATCATGCCCGAGCCCTTGACGATGCCGACGAGCGACACCCGGACGCCATCCACGATCGCGGTCTGGGTCGCAGCTTTGGGAAAAGTGTCTGTGGTCCCGATCGATTCGGCGGCGTCCTGCCAGCTGCACGCGGTAGCAGTGAAAACCTGCTTCAATCCAGCTGTCGCTTTGTCGAGCGGCAGCGGCACGCCGATGACGCCGGTCGAGGCGACAAAGACTTCCGTCGCAATACAGCCAATATGGTCGCTCACGGCGGCGACGATGCCCGCCACCGCCGCCGCCCCGCGCGCGCCGGTGAAGGCGTTGGCATTGCCGGCGTTGACGACCAGTGCGCGGGCGATGCCGCGCGGCAGCTGCGCGGCGCACCAGTCGACCTCAGGCGACGGGCATTTCGACCGCGTCAGCACGCCCGCCACCGTCGTCCCGGGCACGAATTGCGCCAGCAGCAGGTCGGTGCGGTCCCACGCCTTGTAACCGGCGCGCGCGACGCTCAGCCGGACCCCGGCGACCGGCGGCAGTGCGGGAAAGGCGGCAGGGGCAAGCGGTGAGCGGGGCATAGCTGAATCCGGGCAAACGATGGCGGTTCGCCATGCGCCGCAATGCCTAGTATCGGGTCGTATTGTCGAGCAACATCGAAAGTCCATCCCGTGGAACGCACACTTTATTCCTACTGGCGGTCGTCGGCATCGTACCGCGTCCGCATCGCGTTAGCGCTCAAGCGACTCGATTACGGCACCAGTCCGGTTGACTTGCTTGCGGATGCGCAGGGCGGCGTCGGCTTCGCGCTGCTCAACCCGCAGGGCATGGTTCCCTATCTGATCGACGGCAGCGCCGGACTCAATCAGAGCCTCGCGATCATCGAATATCTCGACGAGACTTATCCCGATCCGCCGCTGCTGCCCGGCGACGCACTGGCGCGCGCGCGCATCCGCGGCGTTGCGCTGACGATCGCGTGCGACATCCACCCGCTCAATAATCTACGGGTGTTGAACTATCTCAAAGGCCCGCTCGGCGTCGAGCCAGAGACCGCCAACGTCTGGGCGCGGCACTGGATCGAAACCGGCCTGTGCTCGCTCGAGGAGATCGCCGCCGCCTCGACCGGCCGCTATTTGTGCGGCGATGCGATTACGCTCGCCGATGTCTGCCTCGTGCCGCAGCTCTATAATGCGCGACGTTTCCGCGTTGCTCTCGACCGCTGCCCGGCGCTGACGGCGATCGATCGCAAACTCAACGAACATCCGGCGTTTGCGGCGGCGCGTCCCGAGCGTCAGCCCGATGCAGTCGAAGACTTAACGCTAGCTAAACGTGCAGCTATCTTCAGCTAGTTCAAAGACGTTCCGAGTTGCTGTCTTGGAAACGCCTACCTGGTCCGAGTTCGGTGCCAACATACCTCCGTGCAAAAGGCCTGTCTCTCTCATGCTGATGTACTCGTTCCCCGCAATTATGACGTGATCGTGAACTTTTATCCCGAGCGGCAGACACGATGCAATTACGCTTCGCGTGAATTTTAAATCATGCCGACTTGGTGTCGGACTACGGCTTGGGTGATTATGAACAAGAATAACTCCAACAGCACCGACCTGTATAGCACGTTTTACAATTTCGACCGGATAGCCCGCGACATGATCGGTAGAGCCACGTCCGATAAGATCTACGCAAAGTAGTTTAAAGCCATTATCAATAAATAATGCATGTA
>JAYTHJ010000268.1:0-3188 GCA_043732725.1 Sphingomonadaceae bacterium
GGGTCACCGACACCAGCGACTGGCAGTTGGACGGTCTTGCCGAGCGATGAGGCATATTGCGGGGCAACACCAACCGAGTGCTGCCCCTTCTTCGGCAACGCCGTGTCGTCGATGACCAGATACCCAGCCTCGTTCCCGACCAGGCGGTCGGCCTCCTTCAGAAGAACCGCCTCGAGTGGCGCATTATCCCACACCCCGGCGGCAACGAAATGATGAAGTTGGTCGTAGCCGACGTCGCCAGTTCGCGCGGCCATCGGCTGGACGCTCTTGCGGTCACCGGGACCGATCAGGCCTGCGATATCGGCCGGACATACCCGCATCCGGGCCTTATTGCGCAACGCCGCCAGAAACGGCCTCAGCCAGACCTCCAGATCGCCGCGCCAATCCTCTGCCATCGCCAGCCTCCATAAAAGCTGGCTCCTCAGGGAGCAGGGAAATCACTCCCTAGGAATCCCCAAAATTTTGTTTCTGCCAAAGTAGTGCTAGGCCGCTTGCGTGCCGCATACGAACCAGTCGGATTGCGATCCAATAAGAACAAGCCCGGTAGTTTTGAGCAGTCGGGTGCCGCGGCATTGCGCAGCCTACCGGTGCAGCGTTCGAATCGCGTCGACTATTACTCTCGGGCTGTGAAGCCCTTTGTACACCGGCGGAGGAGTCTTTTCGATCTTGAGCAGGGTATAAACCGCCGTCATCGCGCAGCGTACCGAATATTCCACCGTGAATACCACGTCGTCGGGCTGCTCGGCATATTGTCCGAGGAAGGCGAGATTGGTCGATCCAACAGGTACCACCTCTGGCCGGTCGCCGCGCTTACGCACCATGAACTGGCTAGTGATGTAGGGCATCGCGCAGGGGATGCAGATCGAGGCCGCCATGACCGCAGTCTGGTCCGCTGCGGCGAAGTTGAGATGACCGAGCACTTCCTCGAGGATTTCGGCGCCAGTGCATTCGACCATCGGCTTCTTCACGAAATCACCAGGACGATCGTGAAACAGGCCATAGCCCCACCACACCGCGACGCCCTCGGGCTGGTTCGGGAAGAACGGCTGATGATAGATCGAGATGGTGATCAGCCAGCTCGAGTCCTTGAACGTGATCAGCCCGCCGGTGCCGGCCGCGCTACCGCTGAAGCGTTCCATCAATCGCAGGAACAGCGGATCTTTAACCGTAACGGTATACGAGATCCATGAGCTTTCGGCGATGTTGCCGTTGAACGCGGCCGGGTTGCCGAACGCCGGGCGCCCCTGCGCGAGCTTTTCCCACAGGTTCCACGCACCCGAATGGTCGCTCGCATCAAGACCGGGCGCCTTCGTCATCGATCCGAACGCCTTGTCGGCGGTCATCGAGCCGTTGGTGACGAACACGCGGTCGTCGGGAGTGACTGGTAGGATCGCAGTGCCGTCGGCGCTACGTGTGGTCATGCTGGTGACGGTAATGGCGTCGCTGCCCGCGGCAAACCCCAAGTCTTCGACGCGTACCGCGTAGCGGAACTGCACGCCGCGCGCCTTGAGCCAGCTCACGATCGGCACGATGATGCCGTCGTACTGATTGTAGACGGTGCGATAGATGTCGTGCTGCACGTCGATCGTCGAGAAATGATGAACGAACCGCCGCAGATAACGCCGGAACTCGATTGCGCTGTGCCAAGTTTCGAAGGCGAACAGTGTGCACCATTCCATCCAGAAATTGGTTTCGAAGAAGTGCCGCTCGAAGCAATCGGTGATGCGCTTGTTGTCGAGCAGACTCTCGGGCTCGGCGATCAGCTTGGTCAGATCGATCCGGTCGCGCTCGGTGAAGCCCATCGAGTGGGCGTCCGGAATGCTGCCGTCGCGATTAACCAGCCGCACCTTGGCGTCCCACGGCCACTTGCCGTCAGCACGATTGGTTTCTTCGGTGACCGAGATGGACGGGTCGGTCGCCGAGGGAATCGTCGCGAGCAGGTCGAAGGTGCACTGATACATCGCCTCGAACATGCGACTGCCGCTCATGAAATAGCCGTTATCGGGATCGCCGTGTGCATCGAACGCCCCGCCGGTCTCGTTGCTTTCCTCGAGGATCGTTATATCTCGGCCTTCGACCGCGGCGTCGCGAATGAGAATGACCGCGCCGGCCAGGGAGGCGATGCCGCTGCCGACGAATGTATGCATGCCCATGAGAACGTCCTTGTATGACCGCACAGGCTTTATTCACGGTGACGCAACGCCGGGCAGCCCCGGAAATTACTCACACGACCGCGGGTTTGACTCCGCGCCCGGATTTCGTAACGTCTGCGGCCGCAAGAAGCGAAAGCTGTTCTCCTAAGCATTGTCATTCAGGATGCATCATAGCCAGCGTGTCTAAAGTAGTTGGCGCATTCGGCGGGTGAGAAGGCGTCGATACTATGGCCGATGACGGTCCAGAGCTGATCGACGGTGCGGACGGCGGCCTTGCGGAGGAGCGCCTTCGCGCTTGGCGACGGCGTTCTCGATCGGGTTGAAGTCGGGCGAGTAGGGCTGGAAGGAAGAGCAGCTTCGCACCGACCGCCTCGATGGCTTCGCGGACGGCGGCGCCCTTATGCGCCGGCAGGTTATCCATGATGACGATATCGCCGGGGCTGAGCCTCGGAGCCAGGACCTGCTCGGTATCGGCGAGGAAACAGTCGACGGTCATCGGGCCGTCAAGGACCATCGGCGCGGTCATGCCGGTCAGGCGAGTGCCCTGACGAATGTCGCGGATTTCCAGTGGCCATGCGGGATGCTCGCTCTCAGCCGCTGGCCGCGCGGCGCTCGGCCGTGCAACCACGCCATCTTGGTGCTCGCCCCGGTCTCGTCGATGAACACGAGGTGGTGGGGATCAAGGTCGAGCTGGCCCTCGAACCACGCCTCGCGCCGGCTTAGAGCGGTTTCCGGCCAACGTGAATCGAGGGGGATTCCCACGGGTGCAGTTTTCTGATTCAGGCTTCATGCTGATGAAGGAGGTCGGCCTGGATGGGTCGAGGGCTTTCACAGGATCTTCGTGATCGGGTGGTCGCCGCGATCGATGGCGGGATGTCGTGCCGAGGAGCGGCGGTCCGGTTCGGCGTGAGCGCAGCGAGCGCGATCGGCTGGCGGCAGTTGTCGCTTCGTCACGGCACGCCGGCAGCCAAGGCGCCAAGGTGGCGATCGGCGGTCAGGGCGGATCGAAGCGCACGCTGCCTTCATCCTTGGTGC
>JAYTHJ010000269.1:0-3187 GCA_043732725.1 Sphingomonadaceae bacterium
CCGCCGCGAGCAGTGCGAGTACCGCGATAGATACGGGGATCGGATCGCCTGCCCGGACAGGCCTGCCCGGGCAATCGGTCAAGGCCGGCGGCATCGGCTGGGCAAGCTTCCTCCCGGCGCTGCTGCTGGCCGTCGCCGGTGGCATTGTCCTCAACGTCATGCCCTGCGTCTTCCCGATCCTCAGCCTCAAGGCGCTGAGCCTTGCCAAAGGCAACATCGCCCCCGCCGCAGCCCGGCGCGAGGCGCTGGCGTATACGGCGGGGATTGTGCTGGTCTGCCTCGGCCTCGGCGGCATCATTCTCGGGCTGGCGGTGGCGGGGACGCATGTCGGCTGGGCGTTTCAGCTGCAGGATCCGCGCGTCATCGTCGTGCTGCTGCTGCTGACGACCGCGATCGCACTCAACCTCGCTGGGCTATTCGAAATCACGCTCAGCAGCGGCAACGCGGGCCAAGCGCTCGTGGCGAAGCCCGGCGCGGCGGGGTCGTTCTGGACCGGCGCGCTGGCGGCGTTCGTCGCGACGCCGTGCACCGGGCCGTTCATGGCGGCAGCGCTCGGCGCCGCGCTGGTGCTGCCGCCGCTCGCCGGGCTGCTGGTCTTCGCCGGACTTGGCTTCGGACTGGCGCTGCCGTTCCTAGCGGTCGGTTTCGTCCCCGCGCTGCGCCGGCTGTTGCCCAAGCCGGGGGCGTGGATGCTGACTTTCCGGCATATCCTGAGTGTGCCGATGTTCGCCACCGCGCTGGCGCTGGCGTGGGTGCTCGGGCGGCAGGCGGGGGTTGGCGGCATGACGCTCGGGCTCGGCGCGGCGCTGTTGACCGGGCTGGCGCTGTGGTGGTTCGGGCGCGGGCAGGCGGCCTTCCGGCGCGGCTGGCTGCCGCTCGGCACGGCGCTGGCAACGACGCTCGCCGCAGTCACCTTCGTGCCGACCTCCGCGCCGGCAGCCACCGCGGTCGATGCCCCGGCGGGGCTGACTGCGGCGGCGTTCGATGCCGCCAAGCTGGCGCAGTTACAGCGCGCGCATACGCCGGCATTGGTGTATTTCACCGCCGACTGGTGCCTAACTTGCAAGGTCAACGAGCGTGGCGCGCTAAGCTCGCCGGCGGTGGCGGCGGCGTTCAGCCGAGCCGGGGTGCAGGTGCTCGTCGGCGACTGGACCCGCGGCGATGCGGCGATCGGGCGGTTTCTCGAAGCGCACGCAAGGGCAGGGGTACCGCTCTACCTTTTCTATCATGCCGACGGGCGGGTCGAGGAGCTGCCGCAGATTCTGACGACGGGGGTGCTAATAGCGGCGGCGGGGTAGGGCCTGACGGTCTCTGCTTCCCTCCCCCAAAAGAAAGGGAAGCAGTAGGAAACCCTTACCCCCGAAATCGCCGGATCAGCGCGCTGGTGTCCTGCCGCCGTCCGCCCATCGCTTGGACGTCGCCGTAGAACTGGTCGATCAGCGCCGTCGCGGGCAGGCTGATGCCGAGCCGTTTTGCCTCGCCAAGCACCAGCCCGAGGTCCTTGCGCATCCAGTCAACCGCGAAGCCGAAGTCGAACTGCCCCGCCGCCATCGTGCCCGCGCGATTGTCCATCTGCCAGCTTTGCGCCGCGCCCTTCGAGATCACGTCGATGACCGCGCCCGCATCGAGTCCGGCGGCGAGCGCGAAGTGCACTGCCTCGGCCAGCCCTTCGAGGGCGCCGGCGATGGCGACCTGATTGACCATCTTGGTCAGCTGGCCGCTGCCCGCCGGGCCCATATGGCCGCTGCGCTTGGCATAGGCCGCCATTAGCGGCTCGGCGGCAGCAAACGCCTTCGGGGAGCCACCGCACATGATCGTCAGCTGGCCGTTGACGGCGCCCGCCTGCCCGCCCGACACCGGCGCGTCGAGGACCAGCAAGCCCTTCGCGTCACCCGCCAACGCCAGCTCGCGCGCGATCTCGGCCGAGACGGTCGTGTGATCGACAAACAGCGCACCAGGGTGCATCGCGGCAAACGCTCCATCAGGCCCGAGCGTCACCGCGCGGAGGTCGGCATCGGCACCGACACAGGCGAACACCGCGTCGGCTCCAGCCGCCGCCGCCGCCGGAGTCGGCGCGCTGCTGCCGCCATATTCCGCGACCCACGCGGCGGCCTTGGCGGCGCTGCGGTTATACACCGTCACGCTATGTCCCGCGGTGGCGAGGTGCCCGGCCATGGGTGCGCCCATGACGCCGAGTCCGATAAAGCTTAGTTTTGCCATACCGCTCGCTAGCAAGTTTGCGCGGGCATCGCCACCCGGCTAGAGCGCGTGCGACCGAACTGTCGCAGGAAATTGCCCGTAATGCCCGCCTCGACCGATAGCGCTTTGCCCGTGACTGCTGCCGAGCCGCGCGCACTGCCGATCAGCCTCGACGACGTGCTCGCGGCGCGGATCGCGATCGACGGCGCGGTTATCCGGACGCCGTGCCTGCAGAGCCGGACCTTGTCCGAGCTGACCGGCGCGGAGGTTTGGCTCAAGTTCGAGAACCTACAGTTCACCGCAGCGTATAAGGAGCGAGGCGCGCTCAATAAGTTGCTGTCGCTGAATGCCGAAGAGCGCGCCCGCGGCGTCATCGCGGCGTCGGCGGGCAATCACGCGCAGGGGCTGGCGTACCACGCCAAGCGACTCGGCATCCCGGCGACGATTGTCATGCCGCGCTATGCGCCGATCGTGAAGGTGCGCCAGACCGAGGGTCACGGGGCGAGCGTCATCCTCCACGGCGAGACATTCGACGAGGCCAACGCGCATGCGCAGGAACTCGTGGCCAGACGCGGCTTCGTCTACGTCCCCGCGTTCGACGATGCGCTGGTGATGGCGGGGCAGGGCACCGTCGCGCTTGAAATGCTCGAGGATGCGCCCGCGATCGATATGCTGGTCGTGCCGGTCGGCGGCGGCGGGCTGATCTCGGGCATCGCGACTGTGGCGAAGGCACTGCGTCCCGACATCGAGGTTGTCGGAGTCCAGGCCGAGTTATTCCCGTCGATGTGGGCCAAGCTCGGCGGGCATAGTGCGCCGTGCGACGGCGACACGCTCGCCGAGGGCATCGCGGTCAAGACGCCGGGCGTGCTGACGTTCGCGGTCGTGCAGGCACTGGTCGACGAGATCCTGCTAGTCGGCGAACGCGACCTCGAACGCGCGGTGTCGCTGCTGCTGGCCATCGAGAAGACCGTTGTCGAGGGTGCCGGAG
>JAYTHJ010000270.1:0-3176 GCA_043732725.1 Sphingomonadaceae bacterium
GACCAGCCCGGTAAAGCTGAACGCCAGCGTCCGGACGCCGAACGGGTGCAGCAGCGCCATTAGCGGGCTCGCCGGCCCGAGCGCGATCAGCACGTAAAAGCCGATTACCGTCGGCGGCAGCACCAGCGGCAGCGCCGACAGCGCCCCGACGACCTCCTTCCACCATCGTCGCGAGCGCGCCAGCCACCACGCCAGCGGCGTCGCGATCAGCAGGAGCAGCAGCGTCGTGATCGCCGCCAGCTCGACCGTCGTCGCCACGACCAGCCTCACCGCGGCGCTGGACGGCTGGAATGCTCGCTTTGGGGAAGCTGATAGCCGTAGCGCCGGATTATCGCCGTGGCTTGCGGGCCTTTGAGGAACTGCGCGAACGCCGAAGCCGCCGGGTTGTTCGCCGCCGCCCGCAGCACGATCGCCTGCTGCTCGATCGGCGCATGCAGTGTCGCGGGGACGAGCCAGCGCGAGCCGCCCGCGACGTTCACCACCTGGCTTTGCGCAACGAAGCCGAGCTCCGCCGCACCCGTCGCGACGAATTGATAAGCCTGCGCGATTGAGCTGCCGGTAACCAGCTTCGGAGCCAGCGTCGCGGCGACGCCGAGCCGCTGCATCGTCTGTAACGCCGCGCCCCCGTAAGGCGCGGTAGCGGGATCGGCGATCGCCAAATGCGCGAAGTTGCCGTGCGTCAGTACCATGCCGCGATCGTCGACCACCCCGCTGGTGGCCGAGTATAGCATCAGCCGCCCAACGGCGTAGGTGAAACGGCTGCCGGGCACCGCGAGCCCGTCGCGTTCGACCTGTTTGGGCCGGTCGGCATCGGCGGACAGGAAGACTTCGAACGGTGCCCCGTGGGTCAGCTGGGAATAGAACGCCCCCGACGCGCCGAAACTCAGCGTCGCAGTGTGGCCGGTAGCCTTTTGAAACGCGGCGGCGATCGCTTTTGCCGGCTCGGTGAAGTTCGCCGCGACAGCGACGGTGGTATCGGCCGCCGGCGCGGGTGCGGCGCTGGCGAACGCCACGACAAGAACAAGGCTGAGGTTGTACTTCATCGACGCGGCAGCTCCCGCAGCCTCGTCGTCCCCGCCAACATCAGTCGACGAACGGATCGCGTACCAATATCGTATCCTCGCGCTCGGGCGATGTCGACACCATCGCGACCGGGCAGTTGGTCAGCTCCTCGATGCGGCGGATGTACTTAATCGCCTGCGCCGGCAGCTGTGCCCAGCTGCGCCCGCCCATCGTCGACTCGCTCCAGCCGTCGAAGCGCTCGTACACCGGCACCACCGCGGCCTGGTCGGCGGCGTGCGCCGGGAAATGGTCGAGCGTGCGGTCGCCGAGCCGGTAGCCGGTGCAGATCATCAGGTCGTCGAGCCCGTCGAGAACGTCCAACTTCGTCAGCGCCATGCCGTGGACACCGCTGACCTGCACCGCCTGCCGGACCAACACCGCATCGAACCAACCGCAGCGACGCTTGCGGCCGGTGACGGTGCCGAACTCGCGGCCGCGCTCGCCGAGCCGCTGGCCGATGGCGTCGTTGAGCTCGGTCGGGAACGGCCCACCGCCGACGCGGGTAGTGTACGCCTTGACGATGCCGAGCACGTAATCGATCGCGCCTGGCCCCATGCCGCTGCCCGCTGCCGCACTCCCCGCGACGACATTCGAGCTGGTAACGAACGGGTAAGTACCGTGGTCGACGTCGAGTAGCACGCCCTGCGCGCCTTCGAAGAGGATGCGCTTGCCCGCCCGGCGCGCCTCGCCGAGGCTCGACCACACCGGAGCCGCGAACGGCAGCACGAACGGCGCGATCTCGGCGAGGCTGGCAACCAGCGCGGCGCGGTCGACCGGATCGACGCCGAACCCGGCGCGCAGCGCATTGTGATGCGCCAGCAGCCGGTCGAGCTGCGGTCCCATGCCGTCCAGATGCGCGAGGTCGCAGACGCGCAGCGCCCGCCGCCCGGCCTTGTCCTCGTACGCCGGGCCGATGCCGCGCCGCGTCGTGCCGATCTTGCCCGCCCCGCTGGCATCTTCGCGCAGCCCGTCCAACTCGCTATGCAGCGGCAGGATCAGCGGACACAGCTCGGAAACCTGCAGGTTGGCCGGCGTAATCTCAACGCCCTGCCCGCGAAGCTTGGCGACTTCGGCGCGGAAGTGCCACGGGTCGAAGACAACGCCGTTGCCGATCACCGACAGCGCGCCGCGGACGATGCCGCTCGGCAGCAAGCTGAGCTTATAGGTGGTGTTGCCGACGACCAGCGTGTGCCCGGCGTTATGGCCGCCCTGAAACCGCACGACGACGTCGGCGCGCGCCGTCAGCCAGTCGACGATCTTGCCCTTGCCCTCGTCGCCCCACTGCGCGCCGATGACGACTACGTTGGCCATGTCCGTTGATTATCCCTGTGCGACGGCGACCGGCTCTACACCGTTCCAGACGTGCGTGCAGCGAAAAGCGCGAGCATCCGTCGCGGCGTCGAGCGCAGCGACGGTCGCCCAGCCCTCGGCACGGAGCGCCGCACCTGCGGCTGCCGTCCCGAGCGGCAACAACACGCGCCGCGCTGGAACGACGCCGAGCCCGGCATCGACCAGCCCGTCGACGTAGAGCGAAAAGCCGACGGCGGGTTCACTATGCCCGTCGGGATGCATCACGGTATACGCACCGCCGCGCCCGACCTCGCCGCGGACGGCGTCGGCGAAGAACGAGAAGCCGATCCAGCGTTGGTATTCGAAGCCGTGGCGCTCGGTCGGATCGAGCGTCACGGCGTGCGCGTCGCCGAGCTTGGCGATCACCACCGCGGCGTCGCTGAGCTGCGCTCGCAGCGCCGGACTCAGCTCGAGCGCCGCCAACGCCGCCAAGGCTGGGCGCGCCTCGCCCGCCGCGGCGATCAGCGGCTCGTAGCGTTCAGCTCCGGCAGCGCGCAGCCCGGCGACGTCCTTGCCGTCGAGCAGCGCCAGCACCGCATCCAGGTCGTCGACCGGCCATGCCACCGTCAGCCCGGCGACGAAGGCGGGCAGCGTGATGTCGATCGTCAACCCGGTCAGCCCCGCCGCGATCAGTGCCTCGACCGCGATGGCGAGGACCTCGCCGACCGCTGCAACCGAGTCGCTGCCGATCAGCTCGGCCCCCATCTGCAGCGCCTCGCGCTCCGGGCGGAGCTGGCTGCCCTTGACCCGCAGGACCGGGCCGC
>JAYTHJ010000271.1:0-10411 GCA_043732725.1 Sphingomonadaceae bacterium
AGCGGCACTGATAGCAGGTGGCGAGCGATCGCTTTATGTCGACAAAATTCAACCTTTGAGCGACAGCAAGCGTCGCTTCCTGCCGATTAGCCCCAGCGCATCACAAGGAAAACGAGTGGTTTCCCGATAGCCGGCGACTGGCCTAGCTCACCCTTGTGGGGAGCGTCGGAGTCGGGGTTCGGCAGAAGTCGATCCTCGCTCCGACAACCCCCGACGTGCCGCCTGCGGCGTCTCTCGCGTGCCCATAAAAGGGTAGCAAGGCGGAGCTTGACAAAATTACACCGTATCAGTGGATATCTCCTGTCAAAATTGATCTCTTCCGGTACTTCGCGACACTGGCACTGCGGCTCTCGCTGCTGCGGCTCGTCGACTGCCATCCAAGCGCGTGCGTTTTGTCCCGACGTAACATCGGTTTCACCGATTTTAGCCGATAACAATGAGCGATCCGACCACTGCCTTTCTTCTTTCTCCTCCTTGCCGGGATTTCGGGGTGGGGATTGGGCGTTAGCCGAGCTTGGCACCGGCGGTTTCGCACGACGATGTGCGCCGCGACGACGGTCGGAGCCGGAGGGCAGGAAGCAGGCCCCTCACCCCGGTCTTCTCCCGAAAGGGTGCGCGAGGGGGGGGTTAGGGTCGAAAGCGCTCGATGCCGCCATCAATATTAGTTTAAGTGAGCTTCTAACCTGCGCATAACATTCAGCTAGTTGCGTTGCAGCCGGTCTCCTTTCCATTCGCCTTCCGGTCTAGCTACAGTGCTGGCATGAGCTGCACAGTGATCCGAAGAAATATGATGAAACGCCCTGCCCTCGCCCTGCTCGCGCTGCTGCTCGCGACCCCCGCCCTTGCCGGCCCCTATGACGCGCGCGTCGCCGCGGTGCTCAAGGCGACGCCGCTGATCGACGGGCATAACGACTGGGCGGAGGCGTTGCGCGAGACTTACGGCGAGAAATGGTGGGCGGTCGATCTAGCGAGAAACACCGCCAAGCTGACGCCGCCGATGATGACCGACATTGCGCGGCTGCGCGCCGGCGGCTTGGGCGGGCAGTTCTGGTCGGTGTATGTCTCGGCGAAGCTGACCGACGCGCAGGCGGTCAAGGCGACGCTCGAACAGATCGACATCGTTCGCGGCATCGCGGCGAAATATCCTGCGGTATTCGAACTCGCGACAACCGCGGCCGATGTCCGACGCATCCACAAAGCGGGCAGGATCGCCTCGCTGATTGGCGTCGAGGGTGGCCATCAGATCAACAACTCGCTGCCGGTGCTGCGCCAATATTATGCTCTGGGTGCGCGCTACATGACGCTGACGCATGTGCTGACGACCGACTGGGCCGATGCCGCGACCGACGATCCGCGGCACGGCGGGCTGACGCCGTTCGGCAAGGCGGTGGTCGCCGAGATGAACCGGCTCGGCATGCTGGTCGACCTGAGCCATGTCAGTCCGGCGACGATGCGGGCGGCGCTGGCGGTGAGCAAGGCTCCGGTAATCTTCTCGCACTCGTCGGCGCGCGCTCTCGACGATCATCCGCGCAATGTCCCCGACGACGTGCTCAAGCTGGTCGCGGCGAACGGCGGCGTCGTCATGGCGACGTTCGCGCCGGCTTATGCGTCAGACGCGCGTTACCGCTGGGAGGCGGCGCGCGCCGGGGTCAAGGCGAGCTATGCGACGTTGCCGTATGCCGGGCTCTACCTCGGCCAGCCCGCGCGCGCCAAGGCGGCGCTGGCGGCGTGGGACGCGGCGAACCCGCGCCCAGCGACGACGCTGGCGCAGGTCGCCGATCACATCGACTATATCGCCAAGGTCGCGGGTCACGATCACGTCGGCATCGGCGGCGATCTCGACGGCATCCCCGACGCGCCGATCGGATTGCAAGACGTCAGCACCTACCCGGCGTTGCTCGCCGAACTGATGCGCCGCGGCTGGAGCGACGCCGACGTCGCCAAGCTTGCCGGCGGCAATGTGCTGCGCGTCATGGCGCAGGCAGAAGCGGTGGCGGCGCAGCTGCGCGGCCAGCTGCCGCCGACCGCGACGATCGCCGAATTGGACGCAAAGTAATATGGGGCGCCGGCCACACCCCCGTAACGCTGCCGGGCAGAAGAGCAGCTATCCGCGCCTGTATGGCCGCCATGCGGTGTTCGCGGCGCTCGACAACCCCGAGCGGGTGCACCGCAAGCTTTACGTGACCCATGAAGTCGCCGCCGAGCTGGTCATCCCCAAGGGGCTCGCGGTGCAATACGGCGACGCCGGCGATCTTGGCCGGCTGGTCCCCGCCGATGCGCCACACCAGGGCGTGGTGCTCGAGGTCGAGCCGCTCGACAATCCCTGGATCGGTGACGTGTTTGCCTTGGGCGAGGGGAACCGGCGGGCGATCGTCGTGCTCGATCAGGTCACCGACCCGCACAATGTCGGCGCGATCCTGCGCACGGCGGCGGCGTTCGGGGCGCTGGCGATCGTCACGCAGGACCGCCATGCGCCGCTCGAGTCGGGTGCGCTGGCTCGCGCGGCTTCGGGAGCGCTGGAGAGTGTGCCGTGGTGCCGTGTCGTCAATCTCGCGCGCGCGCTCGGCGAGATCGGCGAAGCAGGGTTCTGGCGCATCGGCCTCGACGGCAGCGGGCCGGTCGACCTCGAGACGGCGCTGTCCGATACTCGCCCAGCGCTGGTGCTCGGGGCCGAGGGCGAAGGCATGCGCTCCAACACCGCGGCGCACTGCGACGTGCTGGCGCGGCTGCCGATCAGCGCCGCGATGGAGAGCCTGAACGTCTCGAACGCCGCGGCGATCGCGCTATATGCGGCGGTGCGGCGGGGTTAGTAGCTCTCCTCAGCATACACCGCGCTGACGTCGCCGCCCCATCGTCCCTCGTACGCCGCCAGCATGCGGTCGGCGTTGGTCATGCCGCTGGCGGCGATCTCGTGCAGTGGGCCGAGGAAGCCCTGCTCGGTGTCCCCTGCCCCGTTGAGCCGCGCGCGCGCCGCCAGCCCGGCGTCAGCGATCACCAGCACCGCCTTCGCGAGATCCTGCAGCGTGCCGCCGTTGGGGCTCGCCGCCTGCAGCGCCAGCCGCGGCACCTCCTCGCGCAGCCGCGCATGATCGGCGGGCGTCCAGCGCTTGCACAGGTCCCATGCCGCGTTCAGCGCCGCGTCGTCGTATAGCAGCCCGACCCACAATGCCGGCAGCGCGCAGATCCGGTCCCAGCGGCCGCCGTCGGCCCCGCGCATCTCGAGATACGACTTCAGTCGGACCTCGGGGAACGCCGTCGACAGATGGTCCTTCCAATCGGCGACGGTCGGCTTCTCACCGTATAATGGCGCCAGACGCCCATCGAGGAAGTCGCGGAAGCTGAGGCCGGCCGCGTCGACGTAAGCGCCGTCGCGGTATACGAAGTACATCGGCACATCGAGCGCATAGTCCGTATAGCGCTCGAAACCGAAGCCGTTCTCGAAGACGAACGGCAGCACGCCGGTGCGGTGCGGGTCGGTATCGGTCCAGATGTGGCTGCGGAAGCTCTTGAAGCCATTGGGCTTGCCTTCCGTAAACGGCGAGTTGGCGAACAGCGCCGTCGCCAGCGGCTGCAGCGCCAGCGACACCCGGAACTTCAGCACCATGTCGGCCTCCGACGCATAGTCGAGGTTGGTCTGGATCGTGCAGGTGCGCTTCATCATGTCGAGCCCGAGCGAGCCCACCCGCGGCATCTGGCGCAGCATAATCGCATAGCGTCCCTTGGGCATCACCGGGAGCTCGTCGCGATACTTGTCGGGCCAGAAGCCGAGCCCGAGGAAGCCGAGCCCGAGCGCCTTGCCGACCTCGCGGCACTGCGTCAAATGGCGGTTCGACTCGGCGCAGGTCGCGTGGATCGTCTCGAGCGGTGCCCCCGACAGCTCGAACTGACCGGCGGGCTCGAGGCTGATATTGCCGTCGGGTCCCTTCATCGCGATGACGTTGCCCGCTTCTTCGACTGGCTCCCAGCCGTACGCCTCCATGCCTTTGAGCAGGTCGCGGATACCGCCCGGCTCGTCGTACGAAGGGGCGCGATGGTCGGCGACCCGGTAGACGAACTTTTCGTGCTCGGTCCCCATCCGCCAGTCGCCCTTGGGCTTCGACCCTGCCGCAAACGTCTCGATCAGCTGCTCCCGCGACGTGATCTCAGACGCGTCGCCAGTCTTGTCGCCGCTTACAGCCGTGCCGCCGGGACCAGTCAAATGATTGCTCATGCCGTCGCATTAGCCGTGCGACGAACCTGACGCCAGCGCCATCGATCCAGGTGGGCTCACCCGGATAAGTATCTCGATGCCGGTTTGGCGACTCTTTCGACACATCCAGAATGAGATTCAGCAATCCCGGCTTTACGACTCTTTCGACACACCCAGAATGGCGCCAACAGCCTCTTACACCGGGTGTCAGCTATTCGGGTGCGCATAGCCTTACACACGTTGCAAAAATCCTACATGGTACAATTTGTCAAGCCCGTGGATCTTTAAAATAAACTAGCTTGCACTACTCCCTGACATTAATTTCTTCCAAGGTAGACATCGCCGACCCCCTCACAAGCCTGCGGGCAGCGCAGCGCGGCGCGTATGTAGGGCAACTCGCTCGTCAAGAAACGCCGCCGCGTTAGTTCGAGTAAGGGGTTGGCAACGCAAATGAAATCGACACGTCATGATATCCGGCAGGGACGGCAGCGAAGTCCGGCACCCCGGCATCGAGCAGCATCGGGAGCAGCGCACGCAGAAAGCGGGTCCGGATCGCCAGGACCTTGGGCGAAAAACTGAAATAGCGCTTCGTCAGTCCCAGCAAGGCGCGCTCGCCGATACCGACCCTCGCCGCCGCGCGGGCGAGATCGTGGGTCGCGTCGTTGACCAGCAGCGCTGAAGGGGTGTCGAAGGCGCACTGCCGCGCACCGGTTCTCGGATGCCTTGCATGCGGCGCTATCCTAAACCGCCCAACGCCTGCGTGACGCAGGCCGGCTTTGCGGTTTCGCACCGCCCTACACCTCGGCTATAGGCGGTCGCGTTACTCGCACCGAAAGCCCTGCATGACGCTGACCTCGCTCCGCTTCGATCACGGCGACACCATCGCGATGCTGCGCGACAGCGTGCGGGCGTTTGCCGCCGCCGAGATCGCGCCGCGGGCGGCCGCGATCGACGCCGATAACCAGTTTCCGCGCGACTTGTGGACCAAGCTCGGCGATCTCGGGCTGCACGGCATCACCGTCGCCGAGGCCGACGGTGGCGCGGGACTGGGCTATCTCGCGCACGTCGTCGCAGTCGAGGAAATCAGTCGCGCGTCCGCCAGCGTCGGGTTGAGTTACGGCGCGCACTCGAACCTGTGCATCAACCAGATTGCGCGCTGGGGCACCGCCGACCAAAAGGCGCGCTATCTGCCCAAGCTGATCAGCGGCGAGCATCTCGGCAGCCTCGCGATGTCCGAAAGCGGCTCGGGATCGGACGTCGTGTCAATGCGGCTGAAGGCTGACAAGCGCAACGACCGCTATATCCTCAACGGCTCGAAGTTCTGGATCACCAACGGCCCGGGAGCCGATACGCTGGTGGTGTACGGCAAGACCGACGCCGCGGCGGGGGCGCGCGGCATCACCGCGTTCCTGATCGAGCGCGGCATGACGGGCTTTTCGACCGCGCAGAAACTCGACAAGCTCGGCATGCGCGGCTCGGACACCTGCGAGCTGGTGTTCGAGGACTGCGAGGTGCCGTTCGAAAATGTGCTGGGTGAGGAGGGCCGCGGCGTGCAGGTGCTGATGTCGGGGCTCGATTACGAGCGCGTCGTGCTGGCGGGCGGCCCGCTCGGCATCATGGCGGCATGCCTCGACGTGGTGGTGCCGTACGTCCACGACCGCAAGCAGTTCGGCCAGGCGATCGGCGAATTCCAGCTGATGCAGGGCAAGCTCGCCGATATGTACGTCGCGCGCTCGACCAGCCAGGCCTACACCTATGCCGTCGCGCAGGCCTGCGACCGCGGCGAGACCAGCCGCAAAGACGCCGCCGGCTGCATCCTGTACACCGCCGAAAAAGCGACGTGGATGGCGCTCGAAGCGATCCAGGCCTTGGGCGGCAACGGCTATATCAACGATTATTCGACCGGCCGCCTGCTCCGCGATGCCAAGCTGTACGAGATCGGTGCGGGCACCAGCGAAATCCGGCGCTATTTGATCGGGCGCGAGATGTTCGAGGAGACGGCTTAGGCGGCGGGCGGATCGGCGATCATGGCGGTGAAGTTCGCCTCGGCGACGGTCTTGCCGTTAACGACGGCGCGCCCGCTGAACTTGCAGACGGTAGCGCGGCGCTGAGTGAACGCGACGTGGAGCTCCATCAGGCAGCCGGGCTCGACGGGGGCGCGGAACTTCGCGCTGTCGATCGCCATGAAATAGACAAGCTTGCCGGTGCCGGCGAGGCCGAAGCTGCGGATTGCCAGCACACCGGCGGTCTGCGCCAGCGCTTCGACGATGAGCACGCCCGGCATGATCGGGTGGCCGGGGAAGTGCCCGGCGAAGAACGGCTCGTTGATTGTCACCGCCTTGATACCGCGCGCCGAGGTGTCGAGGACGATGTCCTCGACCCTGTCGACTAGCAGCATCGGAAAGCGGTGCGGGATCAGCGCCATCACCGCCTGAACGTCCGCCGTGCTGGCCGACGTCCCGGCGGTGCTGGTCACTTGACGGCGGGCGCGGTGGTCGAAACGCGCGGCACCGCCTTGTCGAGGCGGGCGATGACGTCGGGCGTCACATCGAGCGCCGCCGTGTGCTGCAGCGTCGCGCCCTCGGCGAGGACGATCGACGCGCCGCGCTCGCGCATGATTGTCGAGATGATCGGCTGCGCGCCGTCATTGAGCTGCTTGATAACATATTGGCGGCTCGCGTCGAAATCGCGCTTGCGATTGTTGATGTCGTTCTCGGCGGTCTGGCGGCGCGTGCCGTAATCTCGGACTTTCGCCTGGAATGCCGTCAGCACCGCCGGAGCGGCGGTCTGCGGTGGCGCGGTTTTCTGCAACGTCGCTTCCTCGCTGCCGAACTGCGTCTGCAACGAGGCGACCCTCGCCTGAAGCGCATCGGCCTTGGTCTTGAGTTCGCCGGCGGCGACCTTGCCCGCCGCCGAGGTGTTGATGACCGCGTCCATGTCGACAAGGATGACCGTCGCGGGCGGCACGGCCTGCGCCGCAACCGTCGTGCCGCCAAGCAATGCTGCAGTCAGTGCCGCCGATTTCAGAAAGTGCTTCATCAGAATTGCGTCCCTACGTTGAATTGAAAGATCTGGGTGTTATCGCCCGGTTGCTTCACCAGCGCCTTGGCGATGTCGAAGCGGAACGGTCCGAACGGCGAATTCCACGACACGCCGGCACCCACCGACAACCGTGGTTTGGGGCTGTTGCCCTGGTAGATTTCCCTGAAGCCACCCGGTACCAGCGGGTTTGTACCTGGCAGGATATTCTGCAATAGCGGCGTCGGCGCAACCTTGAAGACAGCGCCGGCGTCGGCAAAGATCGAGGGCCGTAGCCCGAGCTCGGCACCGGCTGAGCCGAGCGGTACTTCGAGTTCGAGGCGGCCGCGGTAAAGCACCTCGCCGCCGATCGCGTCATCGACGAATTGCTTCTTGTCGGTGACGAGATTGCCGTTCGCGTCATACGGAATACGCGTCACCCGCGGGCCAACACCACGAATGCCGAAGCCGCGCAGCTGCGGTTCGCCGAGGAACGAGCGATCATTCAGCCGGACCTGGTCGCCGCCATAGCCGAAGATGTAGCTCGCCTCGCCGCCGATGTTAAGGATGAAGCCCGAATCGCGGAACAGCGGGCGGTAATAGTCGTAGTTCGCACGGGTCCGCAGGTATTTGACGCCGATCCCGACACCGGCAAGATCCTGACTGAAGGCGAACCGCTGACCATGGCTCGGCCGAAGGTAATTATTCAGGCTGTTATAGCTTATGCTGTAGCCGACCGATGAGGTGAAATAGTTGCCGAGCGACGCGCAGAGATAGCGCCCCGCGAGAATGTTGCTGCAGACAGGTTCGTTGGTGGTGGGATCGATGGTGAAATATCGCGCTTTATCGAGGCTGATCTGGTCGTAGCTCAGGCCGTATCGTAGCGATGCCGACCAGAACTCGGTTATCGCGAAACCGGTGCGGATTTGAGCGCCGGTGCTCGTCGTCGAATAGGTCGTACTCCCGCGGCTGCCGTTCACGTTGGTATTGAACGCATTGTAATCGCGCCTGAACAAGTCGACGCCGAGCGCAAGGTTACGGTCGAACAAATACGGTTCGGTAAACCCCGCCTCAATTGACTTGGAATAACTCGAAATACTCGCCGACAGTCGTAATTCCTGCGCTTTACCGCGGAAGTTGCGCTGACGAATCGACAGGCTGAGGATGAATTGTTCAAGCGACGAATAGCCCGCCGAGACCTGCAGTTCGCCGGTCGGCTTTTCCTGAACATTGGCTTCGAGGATGATCTTGTCGGGTGTCGAGCCGGGCTTCTGCTCGATGTCAAGCTTTTCCTGGAAGAAGCCGAGCTGCTGTAGCCGGTCCTTGGTGCGCTTGACCTTGAAGCTGTTAAACGCATCGCCCTCGGTCAGCCGGAACTCGCGCCGGATGACCGAGTCCTTGGTCAGCGTGTTGCCGTTGATGTTGATGCGCTCGACATAGACCCGCGGGGCTTCGTTGATCGAAAAGGTGATGTTCATCTCGCGCTTTTCTTTGTCGCGATTGAACTGCGGCCTGATATCGGCGAACGCATAGCCGAGTAGTCCGGCGGTCTCGGTCAACGTGTCGACGGTGCTCTCGACCTTCTGCGCGTCGTACCAGTCGTGCGGTTTGATCCGGATCAGCGCCTTGAAGGTCTCGGGCTTGATGTCACGGATCTGACTTTCGAGGTTGACCTCGCCGAACTTGTAACGCTCGCCTTCCTCCAGCACATAAGTGACGATGAAGTCCTTACGATCGGGGGTCAGCTCGGCCACCGCCGAGATAATGCGAATATCGGCGTAACCCTTGGTCAGATAGAATTGCCGCAGCTTTTGCTGGTCGTACGCCAGCCGGTCGGGGTCATAGGTATCGGCCGAGGTGAACGGCCGATACACCCGCGCCTGCCGGGTTGCCATCGCGGCGCGTAGCTGCCCGTCGCTAAACTTGCTGTTGCCGAGGATGTTAATCTGACGAACCTTCGATTTCGGGCCCTCGCTGATCTCGAAGACGACATCGACGCGGTTCTGGTCGAGCTGGACAATCTTGGGCTCGATCGCTGCAGCGAATCGCCCCGAGCGGCGATAGAGTTCGAGAATCCGCCCAACATCAGCGCGCGTTTTGGAGCGCGTGAAAATCTGCCGCGGGGCAAGACGGATCTCCTCGCGAATCTTGTCCTCCTTAATGCGCTTAGCACCCTCGATGAGGATGCGGTTGATCACCGGGGCCTCTTTAACGGTGACGACCAACGTGCCGTTGACATCCTGGATGGTCGCGTCGGAGAATAGCTCGCTCGCATAGAGCGCCTTAAGCGCCTTGTCCTCGCTCTCGCGGTCATAGGTGTCGCCGACATTGAGCTCGATATACGATTTCACCGTCTCGGGCTCGAGCCGCTCGGTGCCTTTGATCGTGATACCGCGTAAAATCCCGCTCGTCGCCGCCGACGGAACCGAAGCCGGCGGCGCCTCCGCTGGCGCAGCGGCTGCCGGGCTTGAAGGCGGCGCGGGCATCGCAGCAGGAGACGCGACAGGCGAGGCCTCCGGCGGCCGCGACAGCGCCGGCCCCGCGCCAAGCGGCCCGCCGAGCATGGTGCCGACGAGCAGCATACGCAGCGAATGCCGCGAATACCGCACTGTCGGCCCTTCAGTTTGACTCACGCGTAATCCGCCCTTCGTTGCCGCCCAATGTTCCCGCTCGGCAGCCTGCCCAGACCTCAACCGACCCGTTCTTCGTGCCGCTTCGGCCTTCAACCAAACAGCCCGGTTAACTGCTTCCACACCCCTGCGGACACCAAATCGTTCCAGGTTAGGAACAGCATCAACGACAACAATGCCGTGAAACCCGAGGCAAAGGCCCATTCCTGTATCTTCGGGGCCAGTGGCTTCCGGGCTACTGCCTCGATCGCGTAGAGGAACAAATGCCCGCCGTCCAGCACCGGCACCGGCAGCAAGTTGACCAGCCCGATGTTGATCGAGATCAACGCCATGAACTGGATGAGGCTAACCCAGCCCAACGCCGCCTGCTGACCGGCGAACTTCGCGATCGACACTGGCCCGCCCATCTCACTTACGGGGCGACGACCGGTGACCACCTGTTCGATGCCGTCGATCATCGTACCCGTCAGCAGCCACACCTCGCGGACGGCATTGCCGACCGCGGCGATCGGTGAACACGGCACCAATACCCGGCCGCCGCTCGCGACGCCAAGCTGACCGCGCGTATAGTGGT